>CAYNXA010000257.1:0-3134 GCA_964401015.1 uncultured Oscillospiraceae bacterium | reverse complement strand
GCGTATATTATAACGCTCTGCTCGATTCTCTCACCGCGTTCGGCAATCCGAATTTGAAAAATTTCTCACTCGCCTTTTGCGGAAAACCGACCGAGGAAATCCTTTTGCTTCAAAAAGCGACCCGCACCTTGGGCGGTGCCTTTTCCGTTCTCGACAATTCTTCTTTCGCCAATACTCGATCGCCATTGACGCTCCTTTCGGAATCCGACGGAAGCTATGCGCTGCGGCAGGGACAGACATACCTTGACCGTTATCACATCGAAGCTTCGCTCTTACAGTCGTTTTCTTGCGAAAATGCACCCGAGCTTGTGCTTCCCTATCTTTCGCCGAATGTGTATCAACGATTGACAAACGGCGCTTCCGTCACCCGCTATCCGTATCACACGGCAAAACGCTTTCGTTTTTCCGAAAAAGCACTTGACACACGCCGATATCCCGACGACGAACTGTTTTCGATCGCTCGCCTGCTGTCGGTTCTTTACACCGAAAAGGTTTTCCTTTCCGACCTTGCCGATCGATTGCCCCCTTTCGGCTACCGCGTGCGGGAATTTGCGGTTGAAAACAACCGCGAAAAACTGCGTATCCTATCCTATTTTTCGCAGAGATCCCCGCAGTTCGCTCCGACCGACCAATACGAGGGCATCCCGCTCGATATAAAAGACGGACAAATAACGCTGGTACCGCAAGATTCGCTCTCTTTTCGGGTCTATGCCGAAGCACTTTCGACCGAAGCGGCAGAGGCTTTATGCGACGAAGCGATTCGGGAATTGTCCTCGCTGACCGAACATTCGGACGACAGAACATTCTCGCCGCAAAACGACCGAAATGCGCTTTTTTGAAAAATAAAGGGATCTTCAACCGCAGTTGATGATCCCTTTTTCCGTTTTATGATCTGCTCAGAGAACGATCTCGTCGATAACGCCAAGATCCCATGCAAGTTGCGACAAGACGTATTTACTGCGTATATCGCGGGTAGCCTTGAACGTAATCGGCAAAAGCGAACGGTCTTGACCGATTTCGGTTCCGTCTTTCGGTGCGCCGATCGTGTCCAAAATCGCGCAAATTTCTTTTTCGCTCGGCATTTCTTCGTCTATGATGCGAAGGATCTCGTCCCAATTATCCAAAATTCGGTTCAGCCGCTCCTCGTGTGCGGCAAGCGAAAATCGTTCTTCCCGAATTTCATCTGCGATCATCGCGTCGGCAGCACTGCCGAGCAGTCCGTGCAATTGCTTTTTCCAGTCCTCGACATCAAAATTCCGCACAAAATCCAATGCCTTTTGCCGATTCGGCTGAATCTTTTTGAGTTGGTCGTATCCTCTTGCCGCATAGACCGTTCCGACGGCGCATTGGATTCCGTGCAGATCACACGGTGTCCCGAATTCGAGTGCCCGCATATCCCACACGTGTGAGAAATAATGCTCGACTCCCGATGCGGGACGCGAAAATCCGGCAAACTGCATCGCCATGCCCGCCATAACCAACCCCTCGAATACCGCTTGAATAGCTTTGTCTTCGCGTTTCAGCAAACCGTCCGCTTGCGACACGCATTTTTTCAAAGCGTCGCGCATTTGTCGAGCTACCTGCTCGCAATAATATTCGCCGCGCACGATCTTATCGATGCGCCATTCGCACATGCTGACGTATTTCGCCAACATATCGCCCAATCCCGAACGAAGCATACGGTCGGGAGCGGTTTTCAATATGTCGATATCGCCGATAATGATATCGGGCGTTTTGGACGGAATCGAAATTTTGAATCCATCCCGCTCCATTGACGAAGTATCCGACGCATAGCCGTCCATCGACGGCGCGGTCGCAAGAATAACATACGGAAGCTTCGCGATACGGCTGAGAATCTTCGCCGTATCGTTGATCACGCCCGAACCGATCGAAACGATACAGTCGCAACTGTCGTTAAAATGCATACAAGCGCCGCCGACCGTGTTGTTGTCGGGCGGTAAATGCTCTTTGTCGAATACGTAAACCGTGGCATTCTCGAAATATGCGCGTGCTTTTTCGCCGCATACGGCATAGGTATTTTTGTCGGCAAGAATAAACGGCTTTGTACCGCCGAGTTTCTTCACGGCGGCGGGCAATTCCGCAATGGCGCCCTTTTTGCAAATGACCTCGCGAACGGTCGTTTCATGTTTTTTCCCGCATGGGCAGTTTTGAATCGATGTAATCATATCCGCTCACCTCAAAACGTAATAATGAATTTTCCTTGCGAACGAAGTTTTCCGTCCGCCAAGACAGTCGGCAATTTTTCGATCGGAGCGCGCTCGTATATCATCGACGAAACGTCGATCTTGCCCGAATCGATAAGATTTACGGCTCTCTGTTGGGTATACGGATTGATAAACGACGCTTTCAAAACGATTTCTTTTTTGAAAAGCTCAAACGGCTTTACTTCGATGACATCATTCGGACGCGACAGACCGAAAAGCATGACCGTCGATTTGTTGCCGGCATATTCGATCGCCTGTTTCATGGTGGCAGTCGAACCGACACATTCGATAACGGTATGGATACGCTCGATTCGGTTTTGCGCCAATACGGCTTTCACGTCATCGTGAAACGGGTCGATACAAATATCGGCGCCGAGCTTTGACGCGATTGCGCGCTTTTCGGCAATCGGCTCAATCAAGATGAGTTTCGCAGCTCCTTTGAGCGAAGCCAACTGAAGCATCAAAAGTCCGATCATACCGCCACCGATGACAAGTACCGTATCGCCGCAGGAAATGTCGCACATATCGATACCGTGCAAACAACAGGCAACCGGTTCGGCCATGGCGGCTTTTTCGAAGCTTGTCTTGTCGTCGATTTCGTATATCTGACTTTCGGGCACAACGCAATATTCCGCAAATCCGCCGTTGACCGTCGTTCCGATTCCGATCATATGCGTGCAAAAATGTCCGATCCCGCCGCGACAATACGCACATTCGCCGCACAATTTGTTCGGGTCAACACAAACGCGCCGACCGATTCGTGCGCTGTCGACTCCTTCGCCGACTTCTTCGACAATGCCCGCAAATTCATGTCCGAGAACGGTTTTCGGCGGGGTTTTCGCCGCCCCCTCGTCACCGTTGAAAATGTGTATGTCGGTACCGCATATGCCGCACGCCTTGACGCGTAAC
>CAYNXA010000256.1:0-3151 GCA_964401015.1 uncultured Oscillospiraceae bacterium | reverse complement strand
GAGCAGCGGTCTCCAAAACCGCGTGCCCAGGGTTCAAGTCCTTGTGCCCCTGCCATTTTACGGTTCGGTAGTTCAGTTGGTTAGAACGCTAGCCTGTCACGCTAGAGGTCGTGGGTTCGAGCCCCATCCGAATCGCCATCTTTTGGAAATTATATTTTGCTGATGTAGCTCAGTAGGTAGAGCGCATCCTTGGTAAGGATGAGGTCGCCGGTTCAACTCCGATCATCAGCTCCATGAAAGCTCAGTCAATTGTCTGAGCTTTTTTGTTCATAACATTATATGTAAGTGTATGTTCGTTTCGGGGGTGGGGAAAAAGAAAATGGCTAAACATCAATTCGGAATCATGGAAACAGCTCCGAATTTCGGACAAGAGTATATAAAGTACGAGCCGGAAAAGTATCGTTGTGTTTCGATAGAGGATGATCGGATCGAAACTCTTTTGAAAGATTTTTCTGCAATTTCATCCTTTCATCATTCATTGCAACAGCCCAAATGCGGACTCGCATATTGCGGAATCACGCTTATTCCACCCAAATCACATTTGCAATTTGTTTCGGTTATACAAGGTATACCGGAATTCGAGGATTTGGTTAAACTCTTCAAAAAAGCCGAAGCCGAGAGAAAATATGTGATTCATTTCGGAATTTGAATGTTAAATTGACATTCCATGTGTATGTGAGAATTTTTTGAGTGTGTTTTAATGCAGTACTCTTCTCACTTTGCAAAGCGACAAAAAAGAATTCGGGGCGCTCTGCGCCGCGCCCCAAACCCCATGGCGATTCGTGCGGAACGGAATTGCCAAGCTATGCTTAGATTAGTCAAAAAGGACTAACGCGTTTACCGACTGCGTCGTCCCTTGATGAACGAAAGCAACAGTGATATACGTTTAACAAGATTTGTTTTTTAAGCAGAAAACGGATTTTGATTTTACAAATATCGCTCTCCTTTTTGTAAACAAAGAAGCAGATATAAAAATTACAAACAATATTGCTTTTGCGTTATTCAAATATTGATCGGCAGTTCTGTCTTTTGACGATGCGGTGGTTGTTATCGAACATTTTTCGACGATTTTCTTGACAGCCACAATGTCTATGACATAATATAGATGTAGCGTCGGGAGTTTTCGCAGTCCGTTAGGACAAAGAAAACTCGATCATGTGCAGGCCGGACGCTTATTTTAGATGCTTGTCGGCGCACATGATATAAAGAATCCGATCTCACAAGAAAACCGGCTTGACAAAACAGCTTTGCCGAACAAATTGTGCGAAAAAGCAAGGAGCGTAATGGAAATGATCGAATTTAAGCACAAGTTGCCGTCCATGCGTATCGACGGCAAACAAAACGGAACCTACAACAACAAAGAACTTGGCTTTCCGTCGATATTGACCACAAAAGATTCCGACTTGGGGATGTTTATCAAAACATTGCGTACCAACATTTTTGACGATCGTTCGCTGGTTTTTGTCGACGGAAAAATTCTTGTTTGCAACAAAAACTGGATTCGCGATTATGTTCATGTCATGAAAGCGATGCGTCATTGGGAATACAATCTCGGCTCCTTTTTGAATTTCATTCTTGAAACCCAACGCTCGGACGGACAATTTTACGAGCTTATCAAGCAGATGGACGACGAACATTGGGCTTTTGTTGATGAGAATTGTCGGATTTTTTATCGCGATGACAATTTAGCGTTGGTTCGTTTGGAAATCGAAGCGGATATTGAATATCTTGTTGTCGAGGGTGCTGTCTATTATTATCGCACGAACGGTGACGATCGCTGGCTTGAAAAGGCTTTGCCCCGCTTGGAAAAATCAATCGAATATATGTGTTCGGACGAGAAACGCTTTGATCGCGAGCACGGACTGATTAAGCGCGGCTATACGATCGACACATGGGATTTTGTCAACGAAATTCCGAACGACAATCCATCTTTCAATCGAAAAATCGAAGAAAGAACGCCGATGGCGATCATGCACGGTGATAATTCAGGTGTCTATCAAGCCATGGTTCAGCTTGCATGGTTGAATCGACGCTTGAACCGCGAACAAAAGGCACGATATTGGGAAGCAAAAGCCGGAGCGCTTAAAGAAAATATGTTCAAATACCTTTGGAACGGCGATTTCTTTATTCATCAGCTTCCCCTGAATTGTCCTCCGATCGATGACAAAGAAGAAAATCGACTCTCGCTGTCCAATACATACGATATAAACCGAGGTGTTACCGACCTTGCACAAAGTCGAAAAATTATCGAAGAGTATCGCAAACGTGCCGAAACGACCGATGGTTTTTCCGAATGGTTTACCATCGACCCGCCGTATGAAAAATTCCATACCTATGCCCCCGGCAGTTACGTTAACGGCGCGCTTTCTCCATTTACGGCAGGTGAACTGGCAAAGGCGGCGTTCAATAACGGATATGAAGAATACGGTTGGGACATTGTGCGGAGGTTTTCTAAGCTCGTCGAACGGGACTGTGCTCCCTATTTCCTTTATTATCCCGATTCCCGTCCGCAACCCGATGGTGGACCGTCGGCATGGGGTGCTGCCGCTTTTGTCAGTACGATCGATGAGGGATTGGCGGGCATCGTCGATTGCGGTGTGAATTACGACGAGTTGTATTTTTCGCCCAAATTTCCCGTTACCGATTATGACGAGCTGCGGTATATAACCGGATACGAGGTGTCGCAAACCATGGTCGATGTTCGGTATATTTTGGAAAAAGACGGCATGCGATACGACCTGTATTCCCCCGCCGATACCGTGAAATCCCACATTCTTTTACCGAAAGGCATGGCATGCAAACAGTTGTCGGTGAACGGTAAGGTGTATTCCCATTCAAAGGTCAAAGTCGCCGATTCCGATTATGTTGATTTTACTGTGACGAACAACGGAGGCAAAACGCTCTGCATCGAAATTTTGTTCGAGAATCCGCGTGCATGATATACACTGTATGAAACACGCGCCTGCAAGACGATGCTCTTTTTTATTCAAAGAATAAAAGTAAAAATTCACCCCGATACGCCATTTGTTGTCGCGCATCGGGGTGTTATTGTTTGTCGCTTGCGGTTCAACCATGTTGAACGCTTAGAACTTTTCGGTTACCAATTCTTTTTTTCTTTTGAACTGTCGGTCTGCTTTCTGCGTTCTGCAAT
>CAYNXA010000255.1:0-3162 GCA_964401015.1 uncultured Oscillospiraceae bacterium | reverse complement strand
AGCGAAATTCGGTCGATCATTCAAACGGTTCGTTAAAGGTGTCGTGCAACGCGGCAACGTTTTCGGTGGAAATTTTGCCGCCGAAACGGAAGGGCAGAGAGATAAACTCGTAGTCTTTCAGCGTGAAAATCAGATCCAAATGCTTGAGAACATCGTCGGCGGTGACATTGGTCGTAACGGTACCGAGCAGTCGCTCACGCTCTTTTTCCGAAAGCAATTTTGTATACAGCGGGTTGTCAAGGCTAAGCGCTTCGGCGATCACTTTTCGCAGAAAGTCGACTTGCGTCGTGCAGCGTTTTATATCACTTGTGCCGCTCTGATAGGTACGATAGCGCAAGAGCTCGACCGCTTTTTTGCCCGACAAATATTGTGCGCCCTCACGCAAATGAATGCCCGTGCCGTCGTCCTCGTCATAATCCATTGCTTCGGGAACGGTATAGAGGATTCCTCCGGTTCCGCCGAGCTCACCGAGGAGCGTTTGTGCCGCCGAAAGGCTTATGCGGGCATAATAATCGATTTTTTGATCGGTCAGCGCATAGAGCTTTTTCAAGAGATGATCGGTGCCGTAAAGACGTGCGGTTTCCTTAAACGAAAGCGAACCGCTGTATGTATTGCCGTCCTTGTCGGTGCCGCTGACGGTATAGCGCGTGTCGGTCGGAATCGAACAAACCGAAAGCTTTTTTTGTCCTTTGTCGATACGGCACAAAATCAGCGCGTCGATATCCGAACCGTTCTTGTCGGTGCCGATGATCAGCGCCGTAAAACCGTCGGTGTCGTCAAGCTCGACCGTCGAAGAAAAGTCCGGTTCTTCATTTTCCTTGTCGGAAACGACCGGATCCGATTCGGGTTCGGTGAAAAAGCGCTTGTTTACCGTATCGGTGATAAGATACGACAGCAAGCCGAAGCCGATAAGACAGATAATAAAAGAAAGCAAAAATTGTTTGACAGCACTCATAATGTTCTCCCGTTTAACAAAAAAAGGCGAAAACTTTCCCAACTTGCGGATAAATACCGTTGCGTTTTCGTCGGTTTCGAAATGCCGCGCGATCTACCGTTCGGGGGTTGTGTATATCATACCACAGTTTCCGATTTTTTGCAATCGTTTTGCGAAAAATATACGCAGGTCCCCCGACCGTGCGCGAATTGCCGTATTGTAAGACGAATAAAGAGGGAAAAGAGTTCCCACGAAAAAAACCGAAGCTCAAAATGCTTGGAAAAGCCGAACCCTTTTGGGTTGACAAATTCGCCGCGAGACGCTATAATTAAAGGTGGACAGTTGTTTTGAAAAACAAAAATTATCGCAAAATAAAGAAAAAGGAGGGAAACGGTATGCGTACGCCCGCGTGTGAACCGAAACAAAAACGAAACGGCACGCAAAAACAAAAGCTGCCTTTGAAAACAAAACGAGCACTTTCGTGGTTTGCCGCCGTGTTGATTTTGCTTTCGTCGCTCATCGTGCCCGCCTTTGCCGAGTCGTACAACGACGATTGGGTCGCCGACTACGAAAACATGAAAAAGCACGTCACGCCGATCTATACCGTCCCGACTCTTTTCAAAAACGACGCGGCTTTTGCGAACAACCGCCGTTTTCCGTTGGTGGTGCAAAACAACATCGAATATGTGCCGTTGGAAATGTTTTCGGGTCTTTCGGGTATATCGGTTACCGCCAATTATTCCACCACGAATTTTTATATTACCAATTCCGCCGACAACAGTTATATTTCGTTTGACGCCGAAAACGATCTGGTCACTTCGACCGGCTTGCAGACCTATACGTTGGTGACAAAGCTGTTTTACGATACACGTTACGTTCCCGCCAAAACGGTGGCGGACGTATTGGGCATTACCGTCGAGGTATATAACAATCCCGACGACGGCGTTTATGCGCTTCGGTTTACTGACGGCAAACAAAAGCTGACCTTTGCCGAAGTTATCAAAATGTACAGTCCCATCAAAAAGACCGATACGCCCGTCGACAATACGGAAAACGAAACACCGCCGCCCATAACCCCCACCGAACCCGAACAGCCGACCGCCGCTCCCGATATCGGACGGCGCACGATATATCTTTCGGCGGACGTGACACAGTATGAGTATCTTTCTTCGATGCTCGGTACGCTGACGCGCGAAGGGGTCGACTGTGCGTTTTTCGTTTCGCCGCAGGATATTTTGCGCTATCCCGACCGAATTCGGCAGATCCTCACGGCGGGACATGAACTGGGATTGTTGCTCGATCCGAACGACCCCGAACCCGATTATATCGAGGGGCGCGACAATTTATACTTGGTGGCAAAACGCTCCACCCATCTGGTTCGTTTTCCGAACGGCAGTCGAAGCTGTACCCTTTCAAACGAGGATTATGTTTCGTTTGTCGAACGGTACGGACTTTCGGTATGGGATTACAACATCTCGGTGAACGATTCTTCCGATATGTATGAAAAGCTCTATACCGATTTGAACGAGCTTTCGTCGCGCTATCGCACCGAAACGGCAATCGTCCGTTTGTATGTCGGGCGCAACGGCGCGGCAACCGTACGGCGTTACGCCGCCCTTTTGGAACAAAAACGGCAATTGACACCGCGCGCGATCCGCGAAAGCGAAGAACCGATCTTCTATCGGCGTATTACGTAAAGGAGTGTGATCTTCTATGGCTATGACTTCCGATACCGAATCGAAAAAGCGAATTTTGATCGTTGAAGATGAACGGTCGATCTCCGAAATATTGGAATATACCATCACCCGTCAAGGATACGAGGCGGTTTGCGCCTACGACGGTGCGACGGCGTTGGAGCTTGCTTTGTCGGGCAACTTCGATTTGATTTTGCTCGACGTAATGTTGCCGCAAATGGACGGCTTTGAAGTTTGCCGCCGTGTGCGGGAAGTGTTGGATACGCCGATCATCATGCTGACGGCACGGGAAGAAGAAAACGACAAGGTAACGGGTTTGGAATTGGGTGCCGACGATTATATGACCAAGCCGTTCAGTCATGCCGAATTGGTTTCGCGCATTAAAGCAAACATTCGCCGCTATCACGGCGAAACGCGTGTTCCCGCACCGACCGCCGCACCCGTCGAGGGTGTGATCACCGTCGGCAATTTGGTGATCGATACCCGCAAATACAGCGTGCAAAAAGACGGCAATGTCATTGCGCTGTCCAAAAA
>CAYNXA010000254.1:0-3166 GCA_964401015.1 uncultured Oscillospiraceae bacterium | reverse complement strand
GAGTGTCAATGCGCGGGACAAACAATTGCTTACGGCAATCGAATCGCTTTCGTCGGGGCAAAAGAAAACCGTAGAAGAATTTGTCCGCTTTTTGGCATATCGCGATTGAACCGAACGTACAGAGAGTAACTATGAAAATTTTACTGATTGTATTGCTGTCGGTTTTGGCGTTGTTGTTTTTGCTTGCCGCCGTGTTTTACTTTTTGAAAGTACGGCTTGTGGTGCGATACGACAGCTTCGACCGAGTTCTCTTTTTTGCCGTAAAGGTGGGGATTGTTACGATTCCGATCTATCCGTCCCGCAAGAAAAAAACGACAAAGATGCCGACGCTTGCCGAAGCGATTGCCGAAAAAGCACGCAAGGACGAAAAAAAGAAAAAAAGCAAAGAAAACGGTAGCAAAAATCCGTTTTCCGCTTTTCAAAAAGAGCTTTCCGCTGTCGCGCGCGCGACGCATATCGGCGGAGCGATCTCATCCCGCCGCAAAAAAGAGATATCGGACAACCGATTTGTGCAAAAGGCGCGCCGCATTGCCGCCGCAATTCGTATTTTTGTTGCGCGGGCGCGGGCGTTTTTGCCGACTTTTTCGGACGCGATCACCCTTTCGGTCGATTCGTTACACATTACGGCGGCAAGCGCCGACGCCGCCGACACGGCGGTCGGATACGGAATCCTTTGCGGCGCGCTTGAAACGCTTTGTGCCGCAAGTCGCGAATGTGAGCATTTGCATGTGTCCGACGATATTCGTATCGACACGGATTTTTGTTCCGATAAGCCGCAATTTTCGGTTTCGGCGCATGCCGATGTCCGTGTTTTTAAGGTTCTTGTTGCGTTTTATCGCGCTGAGGATGCGTATTATACCGAGAAATATCGCTGAGTCATGTGTTTGGACGGACAACGGAATTACCGTTTGCCCCGCACGGGACTTTATTGCGACAACCGTTTAACCCGCGAAAACGAAAGGAGTATTCGTTATGGCAGATATGCCGCTGAGTGAGGTCATTCGTTCCTCTCTTGAAAGTATAAGACAAGTGTTGGACACCAACACGATCATCGGTGAGCCGATACAGGTATTGGGGGATACCGTTATCATTCCGATCTCCAAAATATCGGTCGGCTTTGCTTCGGCGGGTGCCGAATATTCGGGCAAAAAAGAAGTCAAAAATCCCAAATTCGGCGGCGGTGGTGGCACGGGTGTGACCTTGACCCCTCTTTGCTTTTTGGTGGCAACCGCAGGCGGGGACGTAAAGCTTTTGAATGTTGACGCCAATTCCGGCTACAACGGCAACGAAGGGTATGTCGGCATCGTCAATGCGATCGACGAGCTTTTGAACAAGGCGCCCGGTATGGTTGAAAAAGTAAAAGACATGTTTACAAGCGACAAGAGCGACGCTGACCCATCGGACAAGAACCGGGAAAGCGGCGCAAACGAAAGTCGGCGCGCCGACACGAAAACCGAAAAAGAATGATGTGGGAGGCGGGGGACATGAACACAGTCGACAGAAAGGCATATGATGCCGTCACAGCATATGCGGAAGAGTATCGTGAGACGATGATAGCGGAGCTTCGGGAACTTTGCCGTATACCGAGTGTTTCGGTTCCCGATTCGGGTTTTGATTCCGACGGCGGGAAAACGCGATTGCCTTTCGGAAAAGAAGTAGAAAAAGCGCTCCGAAAAGTGAAAGAAATTGCCGCGCGTTACGGCGTTTCCTGTACGGTCAAAAGCGGATTCGGCTATGCGACGGCAGAAATCGACGGAAAAGGCGGAAACGGGTCGATCGGCATTTTTTCGCATTGTGACGTTGTGCCCGCCAATGCCGACGAATGGACGATGACCGAGCCGTTTGAACCGCGTATCGACGGCGGTTTTCTGTATTGCCGAGGCTGTGACGACAACAAAGCCGCAGCGATCGAGGCGCTTCACATTGCGCATATGGCACGCCTTGGAATCTTGCCTTTGAAAAACAAGCTGATCTGTTATTTCGGCGGCAGTGAGGAATGCGGCATGGACGATCTTAAAACGTTTTGCGCACACGAAACACTTCCGACACTCTGTCTTGTTCCCGACAACGGTTCGCCGCTCAGTCTCGGCGAAAAAGGAATTGCGCGGTTCGATTTTCGGGCGCAAAAGGAATTTTCGCAAATCATTGCTTTTGACGGCGGAACGGTCGTAAATGCGGTGATCGGAACGCATACGGCGAAAATGCGCGACGCAGACGGCGCGTTGTATCGGGAGCTTTTGCGGCTTGTGAAAGATGATCCGTCTTACGAAATATCTACCGAAATTTCGCCCATTTCGCCCGATTCGTCGGATTCGTTGACGACTGTTGTTTGCCACGGCGTTTCCGCGCACGCCGCTCATCCGCAAAACGGTTGCAACGCGGCGGTGAAAAACGCACGGCTGTTATGCCGTTGTGAGTCGCTTGACAAATCCGATCGCGAAATTTTGGCGCGGACGGTCGCGCTTTTTGAGGACCCGCTGGGAAGCGGCGTCGGCATTTTCGGAAGCGACGAGCATTTCGGAAACAATACCTTTGTTCTCGGTGTCACGGCTGTCGAAAAGGCAACGCTTGTCGGCAAGATCGATTGCCGATTCGGAAAAACGCTCCCATCCGACATTCTTGTGTGCAAGGTCAGAGAGGCGGTTGGTGCGGCGGGCTTTTCGGTCGAAGTGTGTGAAATGAAAGACTGTTACGAAGCGAATCTTCCCACGCGGCTTTTGACGGCGTTTTTGGATACGTACCATGTGATATCGTTTCCCGACGCACAGCCGTTTTACAGCGCCGGTGGAACCTATGCGCGCTATTTGCCGTGCGGTATCAGCTTCAGTCCGTTTGATTGGTACGATCTGCCTGCGATAAAAGATACGCTGCCGCCCGGACGCGGCGGTGCCCACCAAGCCGACGAGCACATCGGAATCGATTCATTTATACGCGGCACGATCACGACCGCAAAATTGTTGGCGGCATTGGATGATGTGCTGTGATCGTTACGGGCGGGAGTAGCTTTATCCGACAACGGCACACAAACGGAAAGATTTACACAATTTTCCTTGACTTTTTTCATACTATTCGATATAATTATCTTTTAACATAAACATTTCACAGGAGCAAAAAATGGGTATCAAGGTTGCAAAATTCGGCGGCAGTTCGCTTGCCGACGAAAATC
>CAYNXA010000253.1:0-3185 GCA_964401015.1 uncultured Oscillospiraceae bacterium | reverse complement strand
GCATTATCGACGCCGACCCCGATCGACGTTATATCGTTCCGTCGGCACCGGGTAAACGGTTCCCCGACGATATCAAGATCACCGATATGCTGTATCGTTGCTATGAGCTTGCCAAATGCGGCAAGAGCTTCGACGAAGAGTTTTCGCTGATCAAAAAACGTTACAACGACATTATCGCGGCGCTCGGACTTTCACTTTCGTTGGATGACGATTTTTCCGATATCAAATCGGCTTTGCGTGCCAAAGTCGGAAAAGACTATGCCGCCAGCCGCGGCGAATATTTGAACGGCAAGATTTTGGCGGAGTATCTCGGTTACGAATTTGTCGATGCCGCCGAAGTGATCTTCTTTGAAGAAAACGGCAATTATGCCGTCGAACATACCGATTATGTGTTGTCCGAGCGACTCAAAAATGTCGAACGCGCCGTTATTCCCGGTTTTTACGGTGTTTCTTCGAACGATACCATCAAAACTTTCTCGCGCGGCGGCTCGGATATTACCGGCGCGATCGTGGCAAAAGCCGTTCATGCCGATTTGTACGAAAACTGGACCGACGTATCGGGCTTTCTTTCCGCCGACCCGCGTATCGTAAAGAACCCTCGCCCGATTGCACTCATTACCTACCGTGAACTGCGTGAGCTGTCGTATATGGGAGCAACCGTTTTGCATGAGGACGCCATTTTCCCCGTAAAGTCGGCGGGTATTCCGATCAACATTCGCAATACCAACCAACCCGAGGACTGCGGCACGATGATCGTTGCGCACGTTTCGACTTTCAAAAACGATGACGTGAATCCGAATGTTATCACCGGTATTGCGGGCAAAAAGCATTTTTCGGTCATCACACTCGAAAAAGACCGCATGAACGAGGAAGTCGGCTTCGGTCGTCATGTGCTGGAAGTTTTGGAGCGTTACAAGCTGTGTTTCGAACATTTGCCGTCGGGTATCGATACCATGTCGGTTGTGGTAGACGAAAATCTGTTTGCTCCGCATGAGAAAGACATTATCGCCGACCTTTTTGAAGAGACCAATGCTGATTCGGTCGACGTTGAACGGGGCATTGCTTTGGTTGCCGTTGCGGGTCACGGTATGAAAAATATGCGCGGTACCGCCGCAAAAGTGTTTGCCGCTTTGGCGGACGCCAACATCAACATTCGTATGATTGACCAAGGCTCCAGCGAATTGAATATTATTATCGGCGTAAACGACGCGGATTTCGAAGAATCGATTCGCACGATCTACGCGGCGTTTGAACAGTAAAAAACGCAAACGGCGTTGTATGCGAAAACGCATACGATAAATAAAAAGCGAGAGGAAGTTCCTCTCGCTTTTCGCGTTTTACAGAGTAATCGTGCCGACCTCTTTCTTTGCCCAGCCGGCTTTTTCGTAATCGCCGTCGACGGGCGCCGCCTTACGCAAAAGCGAGGCGGTTTGGGTGCGATAAAAGCAATCGTACGGTTCCGGTCGGTCGCTCTGGCTTTCGGCGGCAACTTTGGTGACAAATTCGGTTCTTGCCGAAAGGGTATGCCAGGTGGTATGCAAAATGCCGTAGAGAGAATTGCTTTTAACGGTATCAAGACACGCGTCGCTTGACGCGCGGTCGCGATCCCACGGGCAGAGCAGAACCGAAAAGCCCGCTTCTTTCAAAACAAGTGCCGTTTCGACAGGCGCTTCGGAAACGTCATATTGCCAATCCGCCGCTATGATAGCGCGGCTTAGGCGGGAAAGCATTTTTTGCGTGCTCGCTTTATCGGGGGCGGAAAGGCTGTATCGGTTGTTTTTGTTTTGCACGTCATCGGGGGAAAGAAGCATATCCGCCCACAGTATCGTTTTACGCCCGTTTGAGGCAAGGTCGGCTTGTACTTCGTTTATATAGTCGCAAATTGCGTCGATTTCTTTGTCGGAATAGTCGAAGCCGTATGCTTCGTCGCAACCGATATGAAAATACGAACCGTTTCCGCAAAGTTCGCACAATTCACGCCGAACGGCGGCGTGCAAGCGGCGCACCGTCGGGTTTTGGATATTCCAGCGCCAGCCGCTTTGGTCGAACAGGTATTGCAAGCGCGGATTTTGGTCGAGAACGGTATGCTTTCCGTGCATGACGCGGCTTTGGGACGCGTGTCCCCAATGGTTGAACATGGGGATGAGTTCCAATCCGAGGTCGCGCGCTTCGTCAAGAATCGGACGGAGCATTTCTTTGGTAAAGGCATGCTTCCACGAAAGTTCGGGCAAAACATCGTAACGCAACATGCCCCAAAATTCAAGGATAACATGGGTATATTTCAGCGCGCCGCACAAGCGCAAGAAGCGGCGAAGCTCCCACAATTCGGTGTCGGGAAAAATGCAAAAATGCACCATGCGCGTTTGTATGCGCGGACTTTCGCACAGAGTAAAGCAGTCGATATATGGCGTGCCGTCGTCTGCCATGACTATGCGGTCGAGAAGCGTCAAAAAACCGTACAACAGGTTTTTGGGCGTTGCAGCGGCAATCGCCACGCCGTCGGTGGTGACGCGAATCGAATAGGCTTCTTCACCGTAGGAAAGAGGCATAAGACCGCCGATTGAAAAGATCGTTTCGTCGGTTGGATTGACCGACAGCGTCGATTTTCCGAAAGAAAAGTTGTTCCAAAATTCGCGCAAAATCGGCTTATCCAATATTGAATGTGCCGACGCGACAAGAGCTTTATCGAGAACATAGCGTCCGTCGAGACGCGTCAAAGTATCGTGATAAAAAAGCATGAGAAAATCCTCCGTTTGCCATAAGCAGATGATGTTTTTTGAATCGCTCTTATTTTAGCATAGATCCGTTTTGAATACAACCTATTTTCCGTACCGAAAGGTATAATTTTCCGAACAAAAAAACGTCCCGATCGAAATCGAGACGCCGGAATATTCGGTATACGCTTGCGGTTTTGTACTCACTGCTTTTTGCGGCAACCGTCGATCTGTATGTTTTGTCCCGCGATATAGCTTGCTTCGTCGCTTGCCAAAAAACAAATCAAATGCGCGTTTTCGCGGTCGGTGCCGGTGCGCCCCATAAACGAAAGGGTGCTTTCCTCGGAATAATCGATATTGCCGTTTTCGGCGGGGCTGACGGCGTTGACAAGGATTCCTTTGTCGCTTACCTCTTTTGCCAATGCTTTTGTCATTGAGATGAGGGCACCTTTGGTTGCCGAATAATGCACC
>CAYNXA010000252.1:0-3202 GCA_964401015.1 uncultured Oscillospiraceae bacterium | reverse complement strand
TTCTTCTTGTAAATCCAATATCGCCGGATTTCTTGAAATATCCACCGGTTGGTCCTCGTTTATGGGCTGAGGATGTTCGCCCGTTATTTTGTTTATCAAGTTGTTTTAATACCTCCATTTTACTATAATTTGTTCCGAGCTTTTCCCCTCGGATAGATTTATGTTTTTCGGGATGCTGATAAGAATAATCCTTACCATCCCTTGTAATTTTTACGCCGTAACACTTTTCAAGATATTCCTTGAACTTTTCGGGCGTAGCTACGTTTTTCACCGCTTCCGCAATTACTTCTCTCAGTTCTTCCTTCCAACTCGTACCGCCTTTAAGCATAATCTTCTTTTCAACTGACGTTCTGCTGTTCTTACCACGCTTTCTGAAATCCGTTTCGGTAAACCCGTATTTCTTCCCTATTCTATTCGCTTCGTCTTTCATCTTCACGTAGTCTTGTTTATTAAACTGCAATTTCTTCCCCGTTATCGGATCAACGGCGTTTACGATAATATGGCTATGTACCGTTTGCGTATCCGTGTGGGTGGCAATCACACATTCGTAGTCTTTAAATAATTTTGCCGTTAGTTCTTCTGCATACGCGTGGGCTTTTTCGGGCGTTACTTTATCTTGCCTTGCGCACGATAACTTACAATGATAATATTTGCGCTCGTCAAACTTTTCGCCTTTCCCGAACCGCCTTGCCGTTTCCTCAAACTGCTTAGCGTAATCCTCGTCTTCAAAAAGATTTCTTACCGACACGATTTTCGCTTTCTTCTCGTCGGTAATATACTCGATACCGTTTTTCGGTTTTGCCTTGCTTGCACTACACTTAAAAAGTGGCATTAGCCACCACCCATTGCAATAGATATTTTGCGGTATAACTTCTTTAATTCTGCAATACAACTTCGTATTTCTTCTTCCGTAGCCAAGCCGTTATAACTGTTTCTGACTACTTGATTTAGGTTGTTTCCTTGCCGTTTTAATTCGGCTAAAATCTCGTTGCCGTTTTCTATCACGATAATCGACTTGTCTATAATTGACCGAATTACAAAGTTCGTTATCGTCAGTCCGCTTTTTACTATTGCGTTATCTATTAAATTTTTCTCTTGTTTGCTTGCCCTAAAATTGTAGGCAAATGGTCTTGTTCTTCTTCCTATAATTTCTCCTCCTCTTCTTTTTTGTTTTAGAACCCATAAATCCAAGTTTTTACCCAATACAAAAACGGAGATTCGCCGAATCTCCGTTTTTATATTCTATTCAAATCACTCGCATATTTCTGCAAAAATTTTGCTTATATTAGAAAATGCATGCAGCGCGTCATCAAACTTTTGTTGCTCATCAGTATAAAGCAAATCTTTGTGCAATGTTTCATAACGCAAACGAATCTGTTGTGTCAAATACTGTTTCCAAGAATCAAAATCATACGCTCCATTTGGATTGTACTCCTTTGTAATTCCTCTCTTTTCGAGATAATAACTATCGGTTTCTTTAGTTATCCGTATCAATCTCTTAAGTTCAGTTTTATCACGCAAGAAATCCTGTATCTCTGGTAATGCAAAAAGTCTTGTCACGTCGTAAATATGACGAACTTTTTTATCCAAACTTTCGCAAATTGCGTGACGTTTTACAGACATTATTTTATCAATAAAAGTACGCTCAATATGAAGAACGTTTAAAGTAACCGAAGCAAGCTCAAACTTTTGAATATCGTCTTCTGCTCCCTGCTCTTCCAAAAATTCATGAATATATGATTTAAAAGTCTTCTTGGAATATGGGTCGGGACGAACACTACTTCCAATTTCTAGTTTGATTTTATTGTCCTCGTTTGCAAACCAAACGTACATACTCTTACTTCTATTTGAGCGCTCCGCTATTATCTTATCAGTTTGTGCGCCCGTAGTCATAATTGCTTCGATTTGCTTGATACTTTTATCGCAAGCCTTGTCCGATAATTCCATTCCCAAGAACGTTAAGTCTATATCCTCGGAAAATCTTTCTATCGAACCGGGATAACATTTACTAAGCGACGTTCCTCCTTTGAACACGCATTTATCCGCATACTCGCTATTTTCAAGATTCTTCAATAATAAGACTATATAATAATCACGCTCAACAGCCAACTCAGGAATATGCAATTTGCTCGCAACAATCGATATTAAATCCTTAAATTCATATTGATACTCGTGCAGTTTCATATAACTCCTCCATTTTTGGGTATTTATATTCCGAAAGTTTTGATAAATACATGTTTAAGTTGTTTTCTTTACCATAGAAGTTCAAAATTTCTTGTAAAAAGGCAATCGTTGATTTTTTATAGCCGATTGTTGAAATAACTTTTCTAAATGTTTCTTCACTGTATTCATTTGCTAGTTCTTTGGTAAACGTTATAAAAGCAGAGCAATTCATATCCTGTATGGTGTAATAATTTTGTAACACTTCTAAAATATGAATCATATTCTCAACACTTTTAGAATAATCAATTTGCACTTGGCGCACCGTTATATTTCGAATCGTTTTAGTAAGACTTTCTAGCGCAGAGGACATAACTTCAATAGATTTTGCTATCTGTGTCGTTAAGTTTAAAGAATTGTAAAGTGAATATCCAACAACTGTGCCTGTTCCGTTCTTTGTAAACGCCGAAACGATTTCCTTCTCGGAAGGTGGAACAATTCCATACTTGCTAACCTTAGGTAAATGATAAGTTCCTTTTGCAATTTTTACAAGTTCGCCAGTCTTACACATTCTTTCTAACGTCTTATAAAATGCCGCTTCACTGATTTGATTGACAAGTTCTTTTCGATATAGTTTGCTCGCATGTATCAATTCATTTTCCTTATAGTTCGACAATGCAGTTCTTATAACCGCACTACTTTTCATGTTTAAGCCCTCCTTTTAATATTATTTTTCACCATTATTATATGCTCTTATTCATTATTTGTCAAGTATTTTTCTGTTTTACTTGACATTTTATTTTGAAAAAGCGCTTATTATTTACATAAAATTGAGTCACTACACCTTAACAATTTCGGGGTATTAGGGGGTTCCCCTAACGAGGCGATTTGAAAAATCGGTATTTGGCAAGACAAATACGTTCCTCGCTATATCGACGAAACCAACCTATTTACCCTTATATTTAGTTGTATTTTAGACGTAGAAACAGCCCGACAGTTTATCACTGTCGAGCATTAATTTCCACGCTTTGGGAAAACGGGT
>CAYNXA010000251.1:0-3203 GCA_964401015.1 uncultured Oscillospiraceae bacterium | reverse complement strand
CACCTCCGCCACCGATTGACGAATATCTTTTGATTGACGGCTACAATATCGTTTTTGCATGGGACGAGCTGAAAAAGCTTGCCGCCGATTCTTTGGAACTTGCCCGAAACGCGCTTATTCACCGCGTATGCAATTACAGCGGCGTGAGCGACGCACATATCATTTTGGTATTCGATGCGTACCGGGTGAAGAAGAATCCCGGTTCGCTTGAGCGATACGGCGACGTCTGTGTCGTTTACACAAAAGAAGCCGAAACCGCCGACAGCTATATCGAGCGGGTATCGCATGAGTTGTCGCGCAAAAATCGCGTGCGTGTTGCGACGTCCGACGGAAGCGAGCAGATGATCATTCTCGGAAACGGTGCTTTGCGCGTTCCCGCCGCCGCTTTTCACAAAGAGTTGACCGACGCGGAAAAAGCCATCCGCGATTGTATGGACGAGCTGACCTACTGAAACGGTATGAAAACAACAATACTCGAACACGGCGCAAAGTCCCCGAAGCGGAATGCTTCGGGGACTTGTTTTCTATGCGTTTGCCGTAAATCCTATTGAGATGATATGGTTTCCGCAAACGACGTGTGTGCCGACCGCTTTAATCGGCACGTTCGATGATTTTCACGTTTTCGGCGGGAATCGACAATTCGTTCATGACGATCTCGCGAATTTGCGCCACTTCATACGTCAAAAGTCCGGTTGTTTTCACAATGACGTTTGCTTCGGTTCCGCTTACGACGGCAACGCAGTCGTCAAAACCTTTTGCTTTGATTAAAGTTTCGATATTGTTTTCCGCTTCGATTGCCGACGCAATGGCGGCGATGTCATCCAACGCTTTGCTTTTCGCGTCGGGCATACTTTCCGAGCTGTCGACAACCGTTTGCAAAAGCGTTAAGCTTTCGTCACGACTTTTTTGCCGTTCGAGCGACGCGACGGTAAAATAACTTTCTTCCGCTCCCACATTTGCAACATCTTGCGAAGCGTCCGCTTCGTTTACGGTTTGCCCAACATAGGTCGCTTCGCCCAACAGTTTTACCTGTTCGCCCGTGATTTCGGAATTGTACAGATAACCGCCGGTATCTACATCCCGATTTTGATTGTAATTCCAGTCGGCGTATACCGAAACACCGACGACTGCCGCACAAGCGAGCAGTATCAACGAACGAATCGTCTTATTTTTCGATTTCTTTTCCATACTCGGTTCCTCCCGTTACATAGATCTTTGTGGACGGCACATTCAGCGCCGTTGTTGCCAATTCGGTGATACGTTTTTGAATTTCCGGTTTGTTTCCGTCGGCACATACGATGACGGTTCCTTTGACTTTCGGCGACAGCCGTTTTACCGTGACGGCTTGCTGACCCGATGTGCCGCTTCCGGTCAAGACGAGTTGTTTTTCGCTTTTTCGGTCGCTGGACGCGCCGTCGGTAATTTCGTTGACGGTGGCGTCGCTTGCATACACGTTTTCGTAGGTGCTTTCCAACGTCACGAACACCTGCACATTTTCTTCGCCGAGTGCTTTCCCGACGGTGCGGGCAAGTCCTTCTTCCAATAAAGCGGCATATTCGCGCAATTCATCGGAACTTTCCGACGAATCGTTTTCTTCGACGGTATTGCTTTTCGGCAGACAAACGAGAATACAGCCGACAAGCAGTAAGGACAGCACAAACATTTTCGTTTTTTCTCCGATGGGAAAATCTTTCCACGTTTTCATGATTCGGTTTCCTGCCTTTGCGTAACGATTATTTCGGGTGTAACGCCCAGAAGTTCCGAAACATAAGCGGAAAGCGTCGGCGCTGTTTCGGTAACCGTGATAGTTGCCGCACGAATCGACACCTCCGTTTTATCTCGGCTTTTTTCCACGTTGAATTGTATGTCAACCGCAAGGGGCATTATGCCGATTTTTTCAAATATTCGTTGTGTTACGCGGTCGCATAAGCTATCGCGCGCCTGTTCAATGACGTAGGTATCGTATTCTTGCAAAACGGCATTGAGGTCGGCATCGGTAAGTTCTTTCGGAAAATCGATCGAGAAATTCTCGCTTTTTCGAAAGGAAAAAAGGGGCGCGCAGATCACGCAAATCAAGCACAACGAGCATAACGTGCGAATGTGCTTGGAAATTCCCGCGTCGCCTTTTTTGTCAAACAAGATACCGATTGTGCCGCAAAACACACCGGCACAGGTAACGGTCAAGATATATTCTTTCATGCTGTCAATCCTCCGAATAACACTTATATTGCATCGGCAACCAAACATATAACTGCCGAAAAGCCGATGGTGGAGGCAAAAAGCGCCGCGTTCAAAAGATTCAGTATGCCGTTTGTTTCACCGAGAAAGTCGGCTTCCCGTTGCAAATGCAAGGTTTTGGCAAGACAGGTGCAAAAAAGAATTTCCGCTTTCCAAATCAAAACGGCACACAGCGGCGGCAAAAAGGCGCTTAATACGGCAGCCGCGCCCGCCGCGCCGGTAATTCCTTTCACCGATCGGAGCGCTTCGCTGACGGTTTTCACGCTTTCGCCGACCAATCCTCCGACCAACGGAATCAAGCTTGCCGAAGCAAATCGAACGGCGCGCAACCCTACGCTGTCGGCGGCGCGGGCGATCACGTGCTGATAATGCAGAGCGGTTACGACCGCCGTCATGGCAAGCGTAACCGAAAAGACGGCAAAGGTTCGAAGCGAGGACGAAATACCGCGCAAATTGAGGGTTGAAGAAGTCATCACGCCGCAGATCGATAAGACGGTCAAAATCGTAATAAGAGGCAGTATAAGCTTTTCGGTCAAAAGTTCAATGACGAACAGGACGCCCGCCATGCCGCCGTAACTTGTTTTGGCGGTCATAACACCGTCGGCGGCGGAAACGGTGAGGAGTGTCGGCAATAAGACGGCGGTAATCTCTTTTAAGCGTTCCACATAGGATGTCAAAGCGTCGGTCAGACTCTTGACAATGCCGAATGTGTAGCCCGAAAGGCAAAGTACGCCGATATAATCGACAAGACCGTCGTCAAATCGAGACGAAACCGAAACCGAAAAAGAATGAGAAACGGCGCAGATCAGCAAGAGAGCGCAGAGTCCCGCCAATCTTTTGACGGTGGGCGTGAAGGCATCGCGAAGCGATTGATAAAGTTTGTCCCAAACAGCGGAAAGAGAAAATGCTTCGTGAAGTGCTTGCGCCTGTTCGGACAGCGATTCCGAATCCGGAATCGTAACGAC
>CAYNXA010000250.1:0-3230 GCA_964401015.1 uncultured Oscillospiraceae bacterium | reverse complement strand
GCAACGAAAAATTAAGGCAGAAGCTATCAGCAGATTTATGTTTGAAATTTCAGAACTTGATGAACTTCCGATTGAATTTGATGAAAAACTATGGAATTGGGTTATCGATACAGTAAAAGTTTATGCAGATGAAAGACTTGTGTTCAAATTCAAAAACGGAACTGAAATTGAAGAAAGGCTGTAACCTGTAAATATACAAAGGCTCGGTGCAGAGTAATTCTGTAAACCGAGCCTATTTTTATTAAAACGATTACTTAATTTGAAACGATAGGAATTGCGTTAATTGATTTGCGGACACAAATTCAAGATACTTTTCCCGGTTATTATAGCTTCGCAAACTCCAAAATTCACCTAAACCTAAAAAGAACCGCTTAAAACAAGGCTTTTTCGGTATAAAAAAACGATAGAGTAACTGATAAATTGTATCAATTACTCTATCTGTTATGGCCTGCCCTACAGGACTCGAACCTGCAACCTACGGAATCGGAATCCGGCACTCTATCCAAATTGAGCTAAGGGCAGATATGACACCCGCGCAAAACACGGTTTGCGGTTTTACGCGGGGCGTTTTTTGAAAGGAAAACTTTATTTTGCGTATTCGACGCGACGACTTTCGCGGATCAAATTTACTTTGATCTGTCCGGGATATTCCAGCTCGTTTTCGATACGCTTTACGATATCGCGGGCAAGGAATACCATTTGGTCTTCGTTGACCTCTTCGGGCTTCACCATGATGCGGATCTCGCGACCGGCTTGAATGGCATAACACTTTTCCACGCCGTCGAAATCGTTGGCGATCTCTTCGAGCTTCTGCAAACGTTTGATGTACGATTCGAGATTCTCGCGACGGGCACCGGGACGAGCCGCCGAAACGGCGTCGGCTGCCTGAACGAGCATGGCAATCACGGTCTGCGGTTCAACGTCGCCGTGATGGGCTTCGATGGCATGAATGATATCGCGATTCTCATGATACTTTTTGCAAATATCCACACCGATCTGCACGTGCGAACCCTCGACGTCGTGTGTCATGGCTTTGCCGATATCGTGCAAGAGTCCCGCGCGCTTGGCGAGCATGGGATCGACGCCCAATTCTTCCGCCATCATGCCGGCAATGTGCGATACTTCGATCGAATGGATGAGAACGTTTTGTCCGTAGCTGGTGCGGTAACGCAAACGACCTAAAAGCTTGATGAGTTCGGGATTCAAGCCGTGAATACCGGTTTCGAAGGTGGCTTGTTCACCCGACTGCTTGATGATCGTGTCGACTTCTTTGGTGCAACGCTCCACGGTTTCTTCGATGTGAGCGGGGTGAATACGACCGTCGGCAATCAAACGTTCAAGCGACAAACGCGCGATCTCGCGACGCACGGGGTCGAAACAGGAAACGGTAATCGCTTCGGGGGTATCGTCGATGATAAGATCGACGCCGGTAAGCGTTTCGATCGCACGAATGTTGCGCCCCTCACGACCGATGATACGACCTTTCATTTCGTCGTTGGGAAGACCGACCGACGAAACGGTGGTTTCCGCCACTTGGTCGGAAGCACAACGCTGAATGGCGAGTGCAACAATGTTACGTGCCTTTTCGTCGGCTTCGTCTTTGCATTGTTGTTCGATCTCGGCGATCTTCATCGCCGCTTCGTGCTTGACTTCCGATTCGATCTGCGACAGCAAATATTCCTTGGCGGTTTCGGCGGTAAAGCCGGAAATTTCCTCCAGCTTTTCGATCTGCTGTTGCTTTACTTCTTCTACCTCGGAAATTTTGTTTTCGTATTCCTTGGCTTTCTGATTGAAGGCTTCTTCCTTGCGCTCACAGGATTCGATCTTCTTGTCGAGAGCCTCTTCCTTTTGTTGTGCGCGCTTTTCCATGTGGGTCACTTCCGCGCGGCGCTCTTTGATTTCCTTTTCGGATTCGTTTTTGTTGCGAAGAATTTCTTCTTTCGCTTCGATCAAAGTTTCTTTTTTCTTGGTCTCCGCAACTTTCAATGCCTCGTCGACAATGCGCTTTGCCTCGTCTTCCGCCGAGCCGATTGCCGCTTCGGAAATTTTCTTACGAAGCAAAAAACCGATAAAACCGCCGACGGCAAGACAAACTGCCGCGACTGCCGCTGTGATGATGATTTCTTTTACGTCCAAAATTCGGCACCTCCTTTTGATTTTTGTACGATCCGCAAAAAGGCAAAATTGCCGTGCGGCAAAAACAGGTGCTTACGAAACTCACACGACCGTATGAAAATATGAAATTGTAAAATTTTCTATCGAAATCGAATATCGAGCTGTAAGGTCCTTCCATGTCGCCGCAAGACGCAATATGCAAACAACCGTGCAAAAAGCGTATACGGAGACGAAACGTATGGCAGTTAACAGAATATTATAAGATTCGGTATGCCGCGAGGGAAGCTGTCCGCTGTCGGAAAAGCCTACCGAACGAAAGATAAAAAATAAATCCGACCGCATGAAAAAAACGGTAAAACGGAATTTCACGTCATCGATCGTATGGAGCGAATAAGCACGTGGCTTTCATACAAATCGACGAAATCGAAATGAAACGAGCATTTCGATTTCGTACTCTGTAATTGTATAACTTTCCGCACTTTCTGTCAAGTATTTTTGCGCGATTTATACATAAAATTTATATTTTGTTTTCATTTTGCCCGCCTTTTCCGCTCCCGTACGTTGCTTTTAACGTCAAAAAGGCGTCGAAACGGTGCCGAATCGGTGACCGAACGGAACCATCCCGCGGCTTTTTTTCGAAAAAATCCCCGAAATCCGCTTCTCTTCCGATAGGTTCGGAAATTTTACTTGCATAATCGTCAAAAATGCGGTATAATAAACTGAATACGAATGAGATGAATACAAAAACATTCAACGAAACAAAAAGACGAGGAACGAAGCAGTATGGCAAAAAAGCAAACCGAATACGGCAATAACAGTATATCGTCCTTAAAAGGCGCGGCACGTGTGCGCACCCGTCCGGCGGTCATTTTCGGCTCGGACGGCTTGGAAGGCTGTGAACATTCTTTTTTTGAAATCCTTTCGAATGCGATCGACGAAGCGCGTGAGGGCTACGGCGACATCATCAACGTTACGGTCTTTAACGACCGATCGCTCGAAGTGGAAGATTTCGGCCGCGGCATTCCGCTCGATTGGAACGAAAAAGAACAGCGTTATAACTGGGATCTGGTCTTTTGCGAACTGTATGCCGGCGGTAAATACAACAACGACGAGGG
>CAYNXA010000249.1:0-3233 GCA_964401015.1 uncultured Oscillospiraceae bacterium | reverse complement strand
GATGTAATGTTATATAAGAAAAATAAGACCGAGGACCTTGATATTGAACTTTTCAAAAATCCGACAAGCGAGTACAGAGCCGCTCCGTTTTGGGCATGGAACTGCAAAATGAATCCCGAAATGCTTGGGGAACAGATAGACGTTTTTAAAGAAATGGGCTTCGGCGGATTCCATATGCATTCAAGAACAGGTATGGCAATGCCATATCTCGAAAAAGAATTTATGGAACTTGTCAAGTTCTGCACCGACAAGGCAAAAAAAGAAGAAATGCTTTCATATCTTTATGATGAGGATAGGTGGCCATCCGGTGCCGCCGGCGGTTATGTCACTAAAAATCCCCGTTTCCGTGAAAGATATATTGAGTTTACAATAGAGGAAATAAAGTTTTTTTCAAAGGAACAGGCCATAAACGAAGGCAAACCTTTCTTACTTGCCGTTTACGATATTGTACTTAACGAAAAGGGTGAACTCTTTGAATACAAACTCATATCTAAAGAGGATGATGCCAAGGGCAGAAAATGGTATGTATATGTAAAAACCGCCGAAGAAACACCTTGGCACAACAACCAAACATACGTTGACACTCTGAATAAAGAGGCTATTGACGAGTTTATTAAAATCACATACGAATCATACAAAAATGCTGTTGGTGATGAGTTCGGCAAAACCGTTCATTCCATATTTACCGATGAGCCTCATTGTGTCAAAAAAATCCCCCTTGGCTTTGCTCACAGTACAGACAGTGCTATATTCCCTTGGACTTTCTCAATACCGGAAGATTTTGAGGAAAAATACGGCTATAACCTTTTGGAGAAACTGCCTGAAATAGTTTGGAATTTACCCTGCGGTGAAGTTTCGGTCGCCCGATATCATTACCATGATTTTATTTCCGAAAAATTTGCAAAGTGCTTTGCCGATAACTGCGGAAAATGGTGTGACGAAAACGGAATAGCCTTAACAGGGCATGTTCTTGATGAAGAAAAACTTTTATACCAAACATCTGCTTTGGGCGAAGCCATGCGTTCGTACCGCTGCTTCGGTATTCCGGGAATTGATATGCTTTGCAACAAGGTTGAACTTTCAACCGCAAAGCAATGTCAGTCTGCGGTTCATCAGTACGGTAAAGAAGCAATGCTTTCCGAACTTTACGGCGTTACAAACTGGGACTTCGATTTCAGGGGTCACAAGTTCCAGGGTGACTGGCAGGCAGCACTCGGTGTAACGGTGCGTGTTCCACACCTTTCTCTGGCTTCTATGGCGGGCGAGGCTAAACGTGATTACCCTGCCTCCATTCATTATCAGTCCCCTTGGTACAAGGAGTATAATTATATTGAAGACCATTTCGCAAGGGTGAATACCGCATTAACCCGAGGAAAGCCTGTTGTTAAGGTTGGTGTAATTCATCCTATTGAAAGTTATTGGATAAATTTCGGTCCCGAGGAAAGCACATTTGATATAAGAAATCAACTTGACAAAAAGTTCAGCGATATTATTGAATGGTTGCTTTTCGGCACGGTAGATTTCGATTTTATCTGCGAAGCACTTTTGCCGTCCCAGTTAAAGGAAAAAGGCGACAAACTTTATGTTGGTGAAATGGAATATGATGCCATAATCGTGCCTGACTGCATAACAATGCGAAAAACCACCCTCAAGATGCTCAAAAAATTCAGTCTTTCCGGCGGTAAGGTTATATTTACAGGGGAATGTCCCAAATACATAGATGCGGTTTTAGATGACTCCGCACAAAAAATATACGAAAACAGTGTTAGAGTGCCTTATGATAAAATTTCGGTACTTAACGCAGTAAATGAGTTCCGCACGGTTGAAATCAAGGGTGAAAAGGGTATTCCTACCGATAATTTGATATACAATATGCGTGACGATAATTCCTGCAAGTGGCTTTTTATAGCCCACGGTAAGGATGTTTATGAGCCTTATTGGGAGTCTACAAGTCCGCGAGAAGATTCTGCATCTCAAAAAATAAGTATCCATATTTCGGGTGAGTATTTCCCGGAACTTTACGATACTTTAAGCGGCGAAATATACCAAATCCCCTTTGCGATTAAAAACGGGAAAACCGTTATTGATTATGATTTATATAAGGGAGACAGTATCCTTTTAAAACTTTCCAAAACCGCCCACGCTAAAACAAACACGGTTTCTTTGAAAAAGGCGTTTCATTGTGAACCCTCAAAAACCTTTAGGTTTATGGAAAAGGTAAACTTTAAAAGAAGTGAACCTAATGTATTACTCCTTGACCGTGCTGAATATTCTTTAAACGGCGAACCTTTAAACGAAGAAGAGGAAATTTTAATACTTGATAATATTTGCCGTGAAAAAATGGGCTGGCCTCTCAGAATGGAAGCGTTCGCACAGCCTTGGGTTGTAAAAGAGGAGCCTATAACCGATTTTATTACCTTGAAATTCAAAATAAACAGCGAAATTGAAGTGATAGGTGCAAAACTTGCCATTGAGGATGCCGAAAAGTTAGAAATCAACCTTAACGGTGAAAATGTTCCGCCGATAGTGAACGGCTGGTATGTTGATAAGTCAATAAAGACCGTTGCTCTGCCTAAAATAAAAAAAGGATTAAACCAACTCACCGTTAAAATCCCCTTTGGCAAACGGACTAATACGGAATGGTGCTATATTTTAGGTGAATTCTGTGTTAAGGTTGAGGGAACGATTTCGACCATTATTCCGTTAACAGATAAAATCGGATTTTCCAGCCTTACAAATCAGGGAATGCCCTTCTATGGTGGAAATGTAATCTACAAAACCGAAATCGAAACCCCCGACTGCTCTGCGGTTATCCGTGCAAATTATTTCCGCGGTGCTCTCATTAAAGTTTTGATTGACGGAAAAGACAAGGGTGTAATTGCACTCTCCCCATATAAATTAAGGGTAGACGGTCTAACTAAAGGCAAACATACTGTGGAATTTGTTCTTTTTGGCACCAGAATTAACACATTCGGCGGTATGCATAATGTAACGCAGCCTAAATGGGTGGGTCCAAATTTCTGGAGAAGTAACGATTATAGATGGTGCTACGAGTATGTTTTAAAGGATACAGGTATTCTTTCAAGCCCTGTTATTGAGATATACGAAAACAGATAAATATAAAATTGGGGCTGTCTCACGTTTTTATTCGTGAGACAGCCCCTTTTTTTGGTGCCGATGACCGGACTTGAACCGGTACGGTATCGCTACCGAGGGATTTTAAGTCCCTTGTG
>CAYNXA010000248.1:0-3235 GCA_964401015.1 uncultured Oscillospiraceae bacterium | reverse complement strand
CGGGAGGACAGATCGGTGAAAAGCAATTCGTTTTTGCAAACCGTCGCGACATTGTATACCCTGCTTTTGTCGGGATTGCTTTTTTACGGGACGCCGCTTGACGGCAACGACAGCTTTTCCTGTCTTGCGGTCGTGCTTTTGACGCTGGCGGGCTTGGTTTTTCTCGGCCTTTTTTGTGCTTTCGGCAAACAGAAAACCGACGAAAACGCGGCAAAAAGCGAAAACAATACCGACCGCCGCGTTTCCAACCCTTTGAAAATCCTTTTTCTCGGCGGCGGATTTGTTTGTTGCCTTGTCCTTTCTTCATCGGCTCTTTCGCAATTTTCCCGAACGCCGATCTTTTCGCAAAGTTTTCCCGAAAGGCGAATTGCCTATGCGTTTTTGTTTTTGTCGTTGCTCTTATGCCTGTATCTTGCCAAAGGCGGTACCGGCGGCGTTTCGCGTATGGCAACCCTTTTGTTGCCGTGCTTTGTTGCGGTGCCGCTTGTCGGATTTTTTGCCTTTCGAAATTGGAAAGGAAATTTGACCGCCTTGCTGCCGAACGGGGATTTTTCCGTGAAAATGACCTATTTTCGGGAAGCGTTGCAACTGTTCGGCTCTTTCTTTTTGTATACGTTCCGCGTGCGTTCGAAAAACAAACGAATCGAATACGGAAAAGCAGCGGCGATCGCAACGGGCGCGTTTCTTGTTACCGCCGTTGCGGAAAGCATAAAACAACTTCTTTTCTTCGGCGCTCGCGGAGCGTCGGAACCTGCGTGCCCCGAACGAACATTGCTTGCGACGATTCCTTATATAAACATCGGCGAAGCGTACGGCTTCGTTGTGTTCTTTTCGTTTGCTTTGCGCATGACCTTGACTCTGGAAACGGCGTTTTTCTTTTTCGAAAAGCTTTTGTCCCTTTGGCACCCCGAAAATAAGAAAAACAACCGCTTTTTGAAATATACGGTTGTCGGGGCGGCGGTTTTGGGCGGAACGATCGTTCTGCAATGTCTTTCGAACACTTCGACGGCAGTCATTGCGGAAGCGGGCGCGATGCTGTTGCTGTTAGTCGGGACGATCGTCGGTAAGAGCCTTTCCACTCGTTGCGTTCGCAAAGAAACGGTTTTGCATGACGGCACAAAAAAATCTTGAAAAAACGCCGATTCCGACAGTCTTTGCGCAAAGAATACGGTATGCTGTATAGGCAATCCGTTTGAAAGCGAGGAAAAAACAAATATGGAGCTTACTGTATGGAATGAAAAAGACAAGCTGTATGTGCGCGTAAGAGGCGAGATCGATCATCATGCCGTGACCGATATGCGGCGGGAGGTAGACGAGCAAATTTTGAAAAATCGACCGAAATCGTTGATCTTGGACCTTTCGCATATCGATTTTATCGATTCGTCGGGATTGGGATTTGTTTTGGGTCGCTTGCGAAAAATGAACGATATAAAAGGGACACTCACGGTGTTGAATCCCGCACGCCGTGCCGAAGAAATGCTGAAAATGGCGGGTGCGGACAAGATGGTGTCCATCGTGCGCGCGTATGACCCCAAGAATCAAACGATCGGATAAACGGATAAAGGAGAAAAGAAAAAATGAAACGTTGCGTGAATTATTTCAAAACGACGTTGTATGCCTCTTCGATCAACGAGGGGTATGCACGTGTTTTGGTTTCGGCGTTTGCCTCTCAATTGGATCCCACGGTGGAAGAAATTGCCGATATAAAAACCGCCGTATCCGAGGCGGTTACGAATTGTGTCGTTCATGCGTATCGCTATGAATCGGATGAACGAAAAAAGAAGATCTACATAGAAGCATCCTACGACGAAAACGGTTGTTTTACCGTGAGTGTAAAAGACAAAGGATGCGGCATCCCCGATATCAAAAAGGCAATGGAACCGCTGTTTACCACCGATGCGGCGGGGGAACGGAGCGGCATGGGCTTTTCGATCATGGAAAGTTTTACCGATCGGTTGCGCGTGCGCTCCCGCGACGGAAAGGGAACGACGGTCACCATGACAAAGCACTTAAGCTTGCGAAAAACTTTGTGAGCGGTGAAACTCATGGCGGACAATCAACGAAACGTCGAACTTGTCCGAACGGCAAAAAGCGGGAGCCGTGAGGCACTGGATCGCTTGTTGCGCGAAAATGCGGGATTGGTAAAGAGCGTGGCGCTTCGGTTTTGCGGACGCGGACAGGATATCGAAGATTTGATTCAGATCGGCAATATCGGATTGATGAAATCGATCACACGATTCGATGAAAGTTTGGGATATGCTTTTTCCACATATGCCGTTCACAGCATAGCCGGTGAAATGAAACGATTTTTGCGCGATGACGGTTGGATCAAGGTCAGTCGAAGTTTGAAACAAAAAGGCTATGCGCTTTTGCGTGCGTCGGAAAAGTTTCGGAACGAAAACGGACGCGAGCCGCGTCTTTCGGAATTGGCGGAATTGTGCGGTATGGCAGTCGAAGAAGTGAGCGAAGCTTTGGAAGCACAAACGCCCGCACTGTCTTTGCAGGAAAGGATGGGCGACGAGGATTCGCCGCTTCGCGAAGAACTGGTGGGGGAAGACCACAGCGACGAAATTGACGAACGGATCGCCTTGGAACAAGCGATCGAACGATTGCCGTCCGAGGAACGCCTTTTGATACGATTGCGGTATTTTCGCGGACTGACGCAAAGCGAAAGCGCCAAACTTTTGGGATTGACACAGGTAAAAGTATCGCGGAACGAAAAGAAAATATTGGAAAAACTGCGGCGTGAAATGATGGTATAAAAACGGCTCCCTTTGCGATGCAAAGGGAGCCGTTTGATTAAAGAACGTTCGATCGTTCGGACGGTGCGCAGATCAGCGTATCACCGTCAAGGTCCAACACGAGCGTATCGCTCGCATGAACATTTCCCGCGAGAATCACTTTGGCAATAAGCGTTTCGGCGGCACTTTGCAAATAGCGTTTTAACGGACGCGCTCCGTAGATCGGATCGAATCCGCGGTCGATGATAAACGATTTTGCGCGGTCGGTAACGACAAGCTTCAGTCCACCGCTTCCCACAGCCGAAAGTCGTGCCGAAAGCGAAGCGATGAGATTGTCGACGATACCGATAAGATTGTCTTTGGTCAGCGGCTTGAACGTAATGATTTCGTCCAGACGATTCAAAAATTCGGGTCGGAAGGAGGCACGAAGCTCGGCCATTACGTTTTGGCGGGCATCGTCGGAAATCTCGCCGTCGGGCGTAATACTGTCGAGC
>CAYNXA010000247.1:0-3262 GCA_964401015.1 uncultured Oscillospiraceae bacterium | reverse complement strand
CCCCTGCCTTGCCTTACGGCGGGCAGGGGAATGTTGATTAAAAGACAACCACGGCACGCAAAGCCCCGATTCGAAATGCGTTGCCGAGAAAGGAACATTTTTCATGCAGTATCGCGTTTTCGTCGAAAATCAAGAGGTCGAAGTTTACCCCGCACATGTGTCAGCAGATCCGCTGAATCGTGTTTGGAACGGCGCGCAACGACCGATCGAACAGTCGAAGATCGTCGGCTTCGTTTCGTTTGATATGAGTGAGCCGGTTGAGCTGTGCATCGAAGCGACCAATCGTCCCGACGGCATGACCACAGATCGGACGGTTGAGCTTCGCCCGCATGAATTCGGCATACGTTATACGACCGAACCGATGCCCGACGGCTGTCGAATTCGAATTTTTTTGGAGCGGCCGCGCTTGTTTTCGGTTCAAATCGGCGGTTGGCGCGAATCTCTTGCTGTTTTCGCAAACGAGCCCTATGTTTACGAAAGCCGCAAGGGCGATCTCTATTTCGGACGCGGTGTCCATTACGCCGGCTTGATCTGTCCGCAGAGCAATCAGCGCATTGTGCTGGACGAGGGAGCGGTGGTCTACGGCGTTGTGTACGCAAAGGATGTCGAGAACGTTACGATCGAGGGACGCGGAATTTTGGACGCTTCGCGTTACCGTCGCGGTAACGACGTCGATTGTGACACCGAGCGTTCGAGTGTCATGCACGAGCTGGAAAAGCTCGGCGTGTCGCAAACCGATCGCGAATATTCGAGCATGATGAATTTTTATCATTGCCGCCATATCACCGTAAACGGAATTGCTTTGTGCGACGCGTATTTCTGGACGCTGATCTTGCGCAACGGCTGTAGTGATGTTTGCCTTGACAACATAAAGATCATTGGTCAGTGGCGCTACAATGCCGACGGCGTCGATATTTGCAACAGCGACCGCGTGGTTTTGCAAAACAGCTTTGTTCGCAGCTTTGACGACAGCGTGGTCGTTCGAGCACCGTATTTGGACGGTGAAAGCGGCGGCTGTCGTGATATTGTCGTCCGCAACAACGTGCTTTGGTGCGATTGGGGCAAAAATTTGGAGATTTGGTCAGGGCATAAAGATTCGGATATACGCGCGGTCGCTTTCTTGAACAATTATTTGATCCATGTCAGCATGAGCGCAATCAGTATCGACACGTGGTACGGAAGCGATTCGATATCGGTGTCGGATATTGTCTATGACGGCGTTTTCGTCTATCCCGACGACGACGAACCGAGCCCGCAATTCCAAACAGCCGACGGACAGCTCTATGACAAGACCGAGCAATTGCCGTACGAAGAAAAAAATCTTGTGTATCTCGCGGTCGGACGAATAGGAAAACGACTGCCGAACCAAGGACTTGACCCGAACTGCGATTGCAGTCATTATACGATCGAATATACGAATATTGTTTTCGAAAACATCGTCGAACACGGCGGTCGCCATGCAAAGATCACGCTGAGACCCGAACATTTGCGCACTTCGAATCTCTTGTTCGACGGAAAGCTTCTGCAACTGGAGGAGAAACCCGAATGAAAAAACTTACAAAAGCTCAATTTCAAAGTCGCAAAAGACGACTTTTCGCCGCAATTTCCGTCGGTATGACGCTGGCTTTGTCGGCTTGCGGAAGATCCACCGATATTACCGGTGTGTATACCGCCGATGGACTGGATACGCTGTATACCTTTACCGCCGACGGCAAGATCTATATCAACGGCGAAGCCGAAAGCTATTCGTGCTATCGCGTCGAGGGCAACAAGATCATTACCTATATCGAGGGCATCGACGACGAAATGAGCCTTCCTTTCAAAAAGACCGACGACGGCTTTATGATGGGAAAGCTTGCTTATCGTAAGTTGCCCGATTATGAACAAATGACCGAGGAACAAAAAGCGCAGAACCCCGCCGAAGCAAGCGGAGAAGAGGCGAAAACGACGTCCGAAAAAGACGCGGAAGGCTCCGATAATGTTGCCGAGGAAGCGAAAGAACCGCACGAAAAAAGCGAACGGGAGTCGGCATGAAGCAGGTTTCGATCTTTACCGACGGTGCTTGCCGCGGCAATCCCGGAGTGGGTGGCTGGGGCGTGATCTTGCGCTATAAGAACACCGAGCGCGAGCTTTCTGGCGGCGAGCGCGATACCACCAACAACCGCATGGAGCTGACAGCGGTCATTCAAGCGCTGAAATTGTTAAAAGAGCCGTGCGCCGTTGACTTGTACAGCGATTCGAAATACGTGATCGACGGCCTTTCCAAGGGCTGGGCGAAAAATTGGCGCAAAAACGGCTGGAGAAAGTCGGACAAAAGCCCCGCGCTCAACCCCGATCTTTGGGGCGAGCTGTTGGAGCTGTGCGAGCACCATGAGCTTACCTATCATTGGCTCAAAGGGCACGACGGCCACCCCGAAAACGAACGATGCGACGCGCTGGCGACGGCATATGCCGATTCGTTGCGCTGACATAACCGACAGACCATTACGTAAATGTATAACAGCAAAGGAGAACAACTATGAGTTACGAAAAAGGTACAAATTGCGTACAAGCAGGCTATACACCTGCCAACGGCGAACCGAGAGTATTGCCGATTTATCAAAGCACGACCTATCGCTACGATTCGTCCGAGCATTTGGGAAAGCTGTTCGATTTGGAAGCACCGGGACATATGTATTCCCGCATTTCCAATCCGACGGTCGCCGCTGTGGAAGATAAGATCTCGGTTTTGGAGGGCGGCACGGCAACCATCTGCACCTCATCGGGTCAGGCGGCAAACTTGCTTGCTATTTTGAATATCACCTCTCAAGGACAAAATTTTGTCAGCCTTTCTTCGATCTATGGCGGCACGATCAATTTGTTTGCCGTGACACTTGCCCGTCTCGGCATCGAAGTTCGCTTTTTGACACCCGATATGAACGACGAGCAGGTCGAAGCCTTGTTTGATGAAAATACCAGACTTGTATTCGGCGAAACACTTGCCAATCCCGCGCTGGATGTTTTGGATATCGAAAAATATGCCGCTCTCGCGCATGCGCACGATATTCCGCTCGTGGTCGACAACACCTTTGCAACCCCGCTCCTCTGCAATCCGATCGCTTTCGGAGCGGATATTGTTGTTCATTCGACGACCAAATACATGGACGGTCACGCTTCGGTTGTCGGCGGGTCGATTACCGAAAGCGGAAAGTTTAATTGGAATAACGGGAAATTTCCCGAACTTTGCACGCCCGACGAGTCGTATCACGGTGTTGTGTATACC
>CAYNXA010000246.1:0-3276 GCA_964401015.1 uncultured Oscillospiraceae bacterium | reverse complement strand
CCGATATCGGTCAAAAGTCCGATGAGTTCGCCGTTCGGCATGGTATAGCGTTGGGAAAGATAACGAAGTGATGCACCGATCTCGCCGTCGGGGCCACCGTATTGGCTCATAATGATTTTTGCACTGCGTGCGTCGGTCTGTTTGATATGAATCGGAAATTGCAGTTTTTTCTCATAATTCCACACGGCTCAGTTTCCTCCTTCTTCTTCCGTCCAAGGCCAAGGCATAGCCGTCCAACTCCATTCGGAAAGCGGCATATCCAAATTCGTATTGACGGCGCCGTAACAGGTTTGGAGTTCACGTGCGGCGGCAAGTTGCAACGCATTGAACTTATTAAAGCAATTCAGTGCCGATCGACTGTCGGGATGAGTATCCAAATACAGTCTTGCTTCGTAGGCGACAAACGAATATTCCTGCCATTTACGCATCAAATACTCGCGCGAATACTTATCTTTCATACGTTGCCTCCTGTGGATATCCCAAACACGGCAAATACAGTTCGGGGAAAAGTGTACCTTTATTCAAGGCTTCGTCGGGCTCATACACATCGGTAAATTCGCTTATTTGAAACGGAACATATGCCGATGCAAGCATCTGCGGTTGAATAATGATCGAATGATTCAAACTTTGACACTCCTTATTCGAATTGAGCGTAACGCTCATTGCCATGGTATGTACAGTAAACGATTTTTGTCAAAAACGAAAAGTGCTTATATATTCGTTTTTTCGAAGACCAAATACACTTTCGTTTCTTTTTGATGCAATTACAATTCTTTTCGGATACGATTCCGAAAATTTCAATTTTTTGGAAATACTGCTTGACAAACCGAAAAAAAGATGGTATCATACTATCAACCTACCAAACAAGTATGTTGATACATACTTACAATTTACACACAAAGGAGCGCTTATTATGTCCCGAATTTACACTTCGATCGATCAATTGATCGGAAAGACCCCCTTGCTTGAACTTCGCAACATTGAAAAAGAAGAAGGCGTTTCGGCAAAAATACTTGCCAAGCTTGAATACCTCAATCCGGCAGGCTCGGTAAAAGATCGCATTGCCAAAGCAATGATCGACGATGCCGAACGTTCGGGAAAACTCAAAAAAGGTTCGGTCATCATCGAGCCGACCAGCGGCAATACCGGTATCGGTCTTGCATCGGTTGCGGCGGCGCGCGGCTATCGTATTATCATTGTTATGCCCGAAACCATGTCGGTCGAACGCCGCCAGATCATGAAAGCATACGGTGCGGAACTGGTTCTTACCGACGGCTCGAAAGGCATGAAAGGTGCGATCGAACGCGCCGATGAGCTTGTCGCGGAAATTCCCAACGCTTTTCTCGCGGGACAATTCGTAAATCCCGCCAATCCGAAAGCTCATTTTGAAACGACCGGACCGGAAATATACGAAGATACCGACGGAAAGGTAGACATTTTCGTTGCCGGTGTCGGTACGGGCGGCACGATCACGGGTATCGGTGAATATTTGAAATCCAAAGATCCGACCGTAAAAATCGTTGCCGTTGAGCCGAAAACTTCCGCCGTTCTTTCGACCGGTGTCGGCGGCGCACATAAAATTCAAGGAATCGGCGCGGGATTTGTACCCGACGTTTTGAATACAAGTATCTACGATGAAATTATTGCCGTCGATAACGACGACGCTTTCGCCGCGGGAAAACGCGTCGGAAAAAGCGAAGGATTTTTGGTGGGGATTTCTTCGGGTGCCGCCCTTCATGCGGCAATCGAGCTTGCCAAACGTCCCGAAAATGCCGAAAAGAACATTGTTGTTCTGCTACCCGACACAGGCGATCGCTATCTTTCCACTCCCCTTTTCGCCGATTAAGTACACGCAACGTAAGGAGTATCCCCTATGTCCCAACTTATTTACGCCGACAATGCCTCTACCACGAAGATGAGCGATCGCGCGCTTTCGGCAATGACCGAATGTATGCAAAAAACGTACGGAAACCCGTCCAGTCTTCATTCGATCGGACAAGAAGCCGCCGAAATTTTGAACGATGCACGTGCTCGAATTGCCGCACGACTCGGTTGTTTGCCGCGCGAGATCTATTTTACATCGGGCGGCAGCGAAGCCGACAATCAAGCCATTCGCTCGGCTGCCTACACCGGCAAGCGCAAAGGAAAAATGCACATCGTTTCGACCGCTTTTGAACATCACGCGGTTTTGCATACGCTGGAAGCATTACAAAAAGAGGGCTTTCGCGTCACGCTTCTCGACGTCGGTTCATACGGCACGATCACCCCGAAGCAGGTTCGCGACGCGATCGAAGAGGACACCTGTCTTGTGACGGTTATGTATGCCAACAACGAAATCGGTTCGATTCTTCCGATTGCCGAAATCGGTGCCCTTTGCCGCGAACGAAAGATTCCTTTTCATACCGACGCGGTCCAGGCGATCGGGTACATACCGATAAACGTAGCCTTGCAAGCAATCGATTATCTTTCGCTTTCCGCACACAAATTTCACGGTCCGAAAGGAATCGGTGTTTTGTATGCACGAAGCGGCATGCCCCTTTCCAATCTCATTTACGGCGGCGCGCAAGAGCGCGCCAAACGCGCGGGAACCGAAAATTTGCCCGCTATCGTCGGCATGGCGGAAGCGTTGGACGAAACATATGAGCACATGACCGAGAATCAAGCGAAATTGCTTGCCTTACGCGACCGTTTGATAAGAGGACTGGCGACGATCGAACACAGTGTTTTGAACGGTGACCCTGTTCACCGCCTACCGAACAACGTCAGTTTTTGCTTTGAGGGCATTGAGGGCGAAAGTCTTTTGTTGTTGCTCGATGACAAAGGCGTTTGCGCTTCGTCCGGCTCCGCTTGCACATCGGGGTCGTTGGATCCGAGTCATGTACTTTTGACGATCGGGCGACCGCATGAGATCGCGCACGGTTCTCTGCGCTTGACGCTTTCCGCCGAAAATACCGAACAAGATGTCGACACGATCGTCGAAGCCGTAAAAGACGTTGTGTCCTATTTGCGCGGCATGTCGCCCTTATGGCAAGACAAAGTGCGCGGGCAAAAACCCTATTATTTGAAATGAGGAGTACGCGAATATGGCATTATACAGCGAAAAGGTGATGGATCACTTCAAAAATCCCCGCAACGTCGGGCAATTGGAAAATGCCGACGGAATCGGCGAAGTCGGCAATGCAAAATGCGGCGATATCATGAAGATCTATTTGAAGATCGAAAACGATACGATAGCCGACGTAAAATTCGAAACATTCGGCTGTGGCTCCGCCATCG
>CAYNXA010000245.1:0-3301 GCA_964401015.1 uncultured Oscillospiraceae bacterium | reverse complement strand
GGCGCAAAAGTTTGCCGTATTCCCGAATCGTGTAAGACAGCAAAAAAGGAGCCTTGCGCGGCTCCTCTTCTGCGGTATGACCGCAATCTTTGCAGATTCGGTTTTGCGGAAGATCCGATTAAAGGATTTCCTTGAGCTTGGCACTCTTGCCGACTCTGTCGCGCAAGTAGTAAAGCTTGGCACGTCTTACCTTACCGTGTCTTACCAGCTCAACCTTGGCAACGTTCGGGGAATGAAGCGGGAAAGTCTTTTCCACGCCGCAGCCGTACGCTACGCGACGAACGGTGAAGGTTTCGGAAATGCCGCCGTTTTTCTTGGCGATAACGATACCTTCGAAAAGCTGGATTCTTTCTCTTTGACCTTCTTTGATTCGGTTGTGAACGATAACGGTATCACCGATCTCGATCTTCGGAACCTCGGTCTTAAGCTGCTCGTTTGCGAAAGCGTTTATGAGTGCATTCTGATTCATAAAAGCGTCCTCCTTATAATCTCGGGTATTCATGCGCAGCGACAGCAGAGGAATGCCCCTTTAATAATGAATGGAACGATCGAAAAATCTGTCCATAACGGCAGTATTATAGCACAGAAAACGCATAAAATCAAGATATTAAAAAAATGTTTACAATTTCGGCGAACAAGTTTTTCCGTTCTTTTCGTTCCCGCCGACTTTTCCGTCCGATTTCCCCCTTTTCTGTTGACAAACGCCGAATATTTCGTTATAATGTCGGTATCGTAACAAAAACCATCGGAAATTTTCAAAAAAAGAACAAACTACGGTTTTTCAACGGAGGATTCTTTTATGTTTTCTGCCCAATTCATTTCGGCAACCCATGACTATGCCACCTATGACAAGTCGGTTGCCGCTCCTTATTTGCGCCGCTCTTTTACCCTCGACGCTATCCCCGAAAAAGCGGAGATCACCCTGACGGGTCTCGGTTTTTATCGCCTGTTTATCAACGGCAAAGATATCACCAAAGGTCTTTTGGCACCGTATATTTCGAACGACGACCAGATCGTATACTACGACAAATACGATTTGAAGTCGTATTTGACGGTCGGCGAAAACGTACTCGGTTTCCTGCTCGGCAACGGTATGCACAACTGCGTCGGCGGCAACGTTTGGGATTTGGACTTGGCGACCTATCGCAGCGCGCCCAAACTCGCTTTTGCGCTCGAACTCGACGATACGGTCATCGAAGCCGACGAACGGGTGCTCACCCATGCGTCGCCGATTTTGTTCGACGATCTTCGTTGCGGTGTGCATTACGACGCGCGAAACGAAATTTGCGGTTGGAATCTGCCGAATTTCGACACGACCGACTGGACACCCGCCATTCCCGTCGAACCCGCACGCGGAAAAGCCGTTCTTTGCACCGCCGACCCGATTCGCGTCTATAACGAACTTACGCCGTGCAAGATCACGCCCAACGTGTATTTGGGCGATTACTTCATGGGCAATACCGAACACAATCATTGGAACACCCTCTTCTATGACGCGACCGAGGACAGCAAACAGCCGGGCTTCCTTTACGACTTCGGACAAAACAACGCCGGTATATTCCGCCTGAAGATTCGCGGCAAAAAAGGACAGCGCATCGTTTTGCAGACCGCCGAATTCGACCCCAAAGAGGACGGAAAGCTGTACTATTCGAATATCAATTTCCAGCCCGACGGCTATGTGCAACGCGATATTTACATCTGTAAGGGAGAGGGCGAAGAAATTTTCGTGCCCGATTTCACCTATCACGGCTACCGTTACATTTGGGTATACGGTATCACCGAAGAACAGGCGACAAACGACCTTTTGACCTATCTTGTGGCAGGCTCGGATTTGAAAACGCGCGGCAATTTTTCGTGTTCCGACGAGATCGCCAACAAACTTTGGGACGCTTCTCTTCGTTCCGACCGTTCGAACATCTATTATTTCCCGACCGATTGCCCGCATCGTGAGAAAAACGGCTGGACAGGCGACGCGTCGGTATCGGCGGAGCATATGACCCAAAAGCTTGCCATGGAAGATACCTATAAGGCGTGGTTGCAATCGATTCGAGGCGCACAACGGGAGGACGGCGCTCTGCCCGGTATCGTACCGACGGCGGGCTGGGGCTTTGAATGGGGCAACGGCCCGATCTGGGACACGGTTGCGTTCAATTTGCCGTACTATACCTGGCGCTATCGCGGCGATACCGAAATCGTACTCGACAATGCCGATATGATGCTTCGGTATTTGAATTATGCGCTGAACCGCCGCAACGAACGCGGTCTTATCGCCATCGGACTCGGCGACTGGTGCCCCGTCTTTAAGGGTCCCGCCGATTACGACGCGCCGCTGGAACTGACCGATACCGCTTCGGTCATGGATTGTGCGCGCAAAGCAAGCGTTATGCTTCGCGCCGTCGGACGAAGTGAACAAGCCGATTTTGCCGAATCGGTTTACACGACTTTGCGAAACGCCATTCGTAAGCATTTGATCGATTTCGATACCATGACGGTTCTCGGCTCGTGTGAATCGTCCCAAGCCGTCGCGTTGGCACTCGGCGTATTCGAGCCCGCCGAAAAAACCGAAGCGTTTACGCGCCTTGTCGAATTTATCGAACTTGCCGATGAACATATCGATACCGGCTTCTTCGGTGCTCGTTATCTCTTCGACGCGCTTTCGGCTTGCGGTGCCGACGATCTTGCCTATCATATCATCACCCGAACCGACTCGCCGTCCTTCGGCAATTGGGTGGCAAGTCACAACGCAACGACTTTGTACGAAGGGTTCAACCAAGCCGACGGCGGTTGCACCGCGTCGCAAAACCACCATTTCTGGGGTGCTTTTTCGGGTTGGTTTGTCCGCACGATTCTCGGTATTCATGTCAACCCCGCCGAGCATGACCCGAAAAATGTCGACATCGCCCCGAAATTTATCGAAAAACTCGATTCGGCAAAGGGGTATTACGATACCGTTTGCGGCAAGCTTTCGGTCGAATGGAACCGTTCGGGCGATGAAGTGTATTTGAATGTCGAAGCCCCGCAGGGCGTTTACGGCAACATTCGTTTGCCTTTCGGCTATCGTTTCGCCGATTATGCCAAACACGCCTATCTGCCTCTCGCGTCGGGCTGCTATCGTCTGGAGCGGCTGTGAGACGGCGTAAATTCCGTTATATGTATATAAGGGAGGGGCTTTGCTCCTCTCTTTTTTGTTGAAATTTGCGTGGGCGCAAATTTCGGAATCCCTCCACCACGCTTCGCGTGGTCCCCCTCCCTTTAGGCAAGGGAGGCTGAAAAAGGGGGGCGCGGGAATACTCACCGTAGG
>CAYNXA010000244.1:0-3322 GCA_964401015.1 uncultured Oscillospiraceae bacterium | reverse complement strand
GAATGATACGGTGTATACCGGCGTGACCCCTGTCGGATTTGAAACGTTTTTTCGTGAACACGTTCTCACGGCGATGGACGAAGAATGAAAATATAAATGCAGAATGCAAAAGGCAAAATGCAGAATCAAGATGGAAGATTTCGTCGGTTGCGGCGGGATTGTCGGAATTTATGCCGATATAGATTTGAAAATCTCCCACCCGCTTCGCGGGAGCCCCCTTTAGGCAAGGGGCTATATAGAGAGAGTAGCGCAGGGGCGGGGTCACCCACCGTTAGGTGCGCTCACCGCAGGTGTGCCGTTAGGTGAAGGAGTTTTACCGTTATGACAAACTGTTTGACGCTTAAAAAATCCAATTGTAAAAACTGTTACAAATGCATACGACATTGCCCGGTTAAATCGATACGGTTTTCGGGCAATCAAGCGTATATCATCAACAATGAATGTATTTTATGCGGTCATTGTTTTGTCGTCTGTCCGCAGGACGCAAAGCAGATCGTAGACGAAACCGAAAAGGTGAAAGTTCTTCTCAATTCGGGCGCCCCCGTCTATGTCAGCCTTGCACCCTCTTTTATTGCCAATTATGAGGGCGTCGGCATCGAATCGATGCGGCGGGCATTGAAAGCGCTCGGCTTTTTCGATGTGGAAGAAACGGCGCTCGGTGCAACCGTCGTGAAAAACGAATACGAACGCTTGCTTGCCGAAGAAAAGCGGGATATTTTGATTTCTTCTTGCTGTCACAGTATCAATCTTTTGATACAGAAATATTTCCCGTCGGTTTTGCCGTATCTTGCCGACACCGTATCGCCTATGCAGGCGCATTGCTTGGATATCAAGCGTCGCGAACCGTCGGCGAAAACTGTCTTTATCGGGCCGTGTGTGTCGAAAAAAGACGAAGCCGAACATTACGAAGGCATCGTCGACGCGGTTTTGACCTTTGACGAATTGACGGCATGGCTTCACGAAGCGGGCATTGAGCTTGAAAAAACCGTCGATCATACCGAGGAAAGCCGTGCGCGTTTCTTCCCGACGACCGGCGGTATTTTGAAAACCATGGCGTGTGATAATCCGAATTATACATACATGGCGATCGACGGCGTGGAAAATTGTATGCAAGCTTTGCGCGATATCGAAAACGGCAACATTCATCGTTGTTTTATCGAAATGTCGGCTTGTGTCGGCAGTTGTATCGGCGGCCCCGTTATGGAAAAATTCCACAGCAATCCCTCCCCCATTCGCGATTATGCGGCAGTGGCGGCGTATGCGGGCAAGCGTGATTTTGCCGTAAAACAACCCGATTCGACCGAATTGAAAAAAGCGTTCACCCTGATTCCCCGTCATGCGCAAGAGCCGACCGAAGCCGAGATCACCGAGGTTTTGCGTCAAATGGGCAAAACGAAAGCGTCGGACGAATTGAATTGCGGTTCATGCGGCTACAATACCTGTCGCGAAAAAGCGGCGGCGATCTTGCAAGGCAAAGCCGAAGTGTCGATGTGTTTGCCCTACTTAAAAGACAAAGCCGAAAGCTTTTCGGACAATATCGTTAAAAGTACGCCCAACGGTCTGATGGTACTCAATGAAAAATTGGAAGTGCAACAGATCAATGCGGCGGCACTTAAAATTGTCAATTTGCGAAATGCCCGCGATATTTTGGGCGATCAGGTCGTGCGTATTTTGGATCCGTCGCTTTTCTTACAAGTGTTGAGCAGCGGACGAAGCATTAAAAACAAGGTCGTATATCTTGCCGAATATGAACGATATATCGAACAGACAGTGGTTTTCGATAAAGAATATCGCTTATTGATCTGTATTATGCGCGATATTACCGAAGAAGAAAATGCACGGGAACATAAAGAGTCGGTCAGCCGTCAAACGGTTGAGATCGCCGACAAGGTCGTCGAAAAACAAATGCGTATCGTACAGGAGATCGCTTCGCTTTTGGGCGAAACGGCAGCCGAAACCAAGATCGCGCTGACCAAACTGAAGGAGACCATCACCGATGAATAATTTGTGCGCCGAGATCGGCTACAAAAGTATCAATCATGCGGGTGAACAGTTGTGCGGCGATCATGTCGATATCGTGGAACAAGGTGAAGATTCGACGGTATTGGTGCTTGCCGACGGATTGGGCAGCGGTGTGAAAGCCAGTATTCTTTCGACGCTGACTTCGAAGATCATTTCGACCATGCTTGCCGCCGATCTGCCTCTGGAAGAATGTGTGGCGACTATCGCCGCGACACTTCCCATTTGTTCGGTGCGGGGAGTGGCGTATTCGACCTTTACCATCATTCATTTGATACATAATACCCAAGCCGAGATCATACAATACGACAATCCGCATGTGATCCTCTTGCGCGACGGCAAAAATACCGAATATACCAAAAGCGAATTGAATATCGGCGGCAAGACCGTCTATAAATCGCTCATCTTTCTCGAAGAAAACGATATTTTCGTTGCCATGAGTGACGGTTGCCCGCATGCGGGTATCGGACTTGCCTACAATTTCGGGTGGAAACGCGAAGAGATCATCGACTTTTTGGAGCCGTTGACATGCGGGGATTTTACCGCGAAAACGCTTGCCACCATTTTGATCGATGAGGTCAACAAATTATACGGCGAAAAGCCGGGCGATGACGCGACGGCATGTGTGGTTCGCATCCGCAAGCGCGCACCGGTCAATCTTTTGTTCGGCCCGCCGTCCAATCGCGACGATGTGGATCGTATGATGTCGCTGTTCTTCTCAAAAGAGGGAAAACATATCATTTGCGGCGGAACGACTTCGTCGATTGCCGCCAAATATCTCGGAAAGCCGCTTCGACCGAGCCTTACGTTCGAAAGCTCCGATGTCCCGCCGACTGCCGAACTCGAAGGGGTCGATCTGGTCACCGAGGGCGTCATCACCGTCAACAAAGTGGTCGAATATGCCAAAGATTATTTGCAGGACAACGAAAGTTATACCCATTGGGGCTATAAGCGTGACGGCGCGTCGCTCATTTGCCGATTGCTTTTCGAAGAAGCGACCGATATCAATTTCTATGTCGGCAGAGCCGTCAATCCCGCCCATCAAAACCCCGACTTGCCCATCAATTTCAATATCAAAATGAATCTTGTCGAAGAATTGTCCGCCGCCTTGCAACAAATGGGCAAACGCATCAAGGTCAGTTATTTTTGAGCACCTTGCGGTGAGCGCGCCTAACGGCGAGTATTGCCGCGCCTTGCGGCGCACATGGGATTTACGGCTCCTTAAACTTTTACGAGCGGGCGGATACTATCCGCCCCTACAAGGTAAAGGTTTACGTTGCATAAAATCCAAACGTAAGACGTA
>CAYNXA010000243.1:0-3330 GCA_964401015.1 uncultured Oscillospiraceae bacterium | reverse complement strand
CTTTCGCCCCGCACACTATTCCGATCGAATCGACGACGATACTTTTGCCCGCGCCGGTCTCGCCGGTGAAAGCGGAAAAGCCGCTGTCAAACGATACATCCAGCGACTTTATGAGAGCGATATTTTCTATGTGTACAGACGTCAACACAGCCGTTTCCTCCGTCGATTCGGTGATTTATTCGAACGAACGCATTAGATTTATACTTTGCGTTTTTGCCGTTTTTGCAAGGACATCAAAGAAGGTAATCTTTGATTCGCTCGGCAAACTCTTCGGCTTTTCGTTCGGTACGCAAAACGCACAAGACCGTGTCATCACCCGCCACCGAGCCGACGATACTTTCGTTGTGCATGGCGTCGATTGCCGCCGCCGCCGCGTTTGCCATACCCGAATAGGTTTTGAATACGGCAAGATTGCCCGCATAATCGGCGTGTACAATGACATCTTTCAAAAGATTGCGGAATTTGCCGTCCAGCTCGCGATTTTCTTCGCCAATTCCGCTGAGCGCGTACTTGTAGCCGTGCTCGCCGCCCGCAACTTTGATAAGCTTTAGCACTTTGATATCGCGCGAAACGGTTGCCTGCGTCACATCAAAACCACTCTCGCGCAGACGGCGGGTCAATTCTTCCTGCGTTTCGATAGTTTCGTTTTTTACAAGGTCGATGATTTTCGTGTGTCGTTCGGATTTTATCATAGCGGTCATTCTCCTGTCGTCGGCTCTTCTTTGTTGTCTGTCAAAAGAGCCATGCGGGTTTTCATTTTTCGGTTTAAGAGACGGTAAAAATCGGTCGGTTTGAAGCGCAACAGTTTCGCTTTATGGTCCGCCGCCTCGATACAAAGGCGATCGCCGTCGCACAAAGGAAAATTCTCATTTCCGTCGACACTGACATAGGCGCGGCTCTCGCGCTTGCTGTGAAACCGAAGTTCAAGGTTTGCTTTATCCGAAAAGGCGATCGGTCCCGCGTAGATCGACAAATACGGGCAAAGAGGTACGACACCGATACACGACAGCTTCGGATCCATAATGGCGCCGCCCGCCGAAAGCGAATATGCGGTTGAGCCGGTCGGCGTCGAAACGATGATTCCGTCGCATTGATACGCGGCAATCACGCCGTCGTTGTGTACCAATTCAATGTCGATCATATGGGAAAGCTCGCCTTTCCCCAACGTTACCTCGTTAAGAGCAACGCCGTCAAACACCGTATCGCCCTTGCGCAAAACACGGAACGAAAGCATCATGCGTTCGTCAAGCGTGACTGCCGTCGGCAGCTCATGGATGCTTTTTGTATTTTCGGGGTTTTCGAACAAATGCCCCAAAAGCTCACATTCGTTCACTTCCAATTCGGTCAAATAACCGACCGTACCGAGATTGATACCGATCATGGGAACATCGTATCCGTAAAGCGTGCGTGCCGCATGTAAAATAGTTCCGTCACCGCCGATCACAACGGCGGCATAAAAGGTCGCGTCGTTTGCGGCAGTCATGGAAGAAAGATAAAAAACCGAATCGGTAAAAAGCGGTTCGCTTACCCGCGCGGCGTCGTACATATACACAACGGCGTGCCGAGCAAGCAAATAGGAAACCACGCGCTGTGTGACAGCGAGATTCGTATCCTTCTTTTCGTTAAAAAACACGATGAAATTCATAAATTTCCCGTTTCCCCCTCCGCGCGGTATAATTCGTCGGTTCGAAACGAATCGAACGAAATCAACGCCGTTATGTACAATGCAAACGATTTTGTCTGTCATTATGTATATTTTATCACCGTTATGCGTTTTTGACAAGGGTTTTTTCGATTTTTATGCAAAAAAGCGATCGTTTTTTGCAAAAATGCTCGCGTCGAAAATCGAAACTTCGCATACATTCGACATTCGGCACGATCGAACGCGGCATCAACCCGACGAATTATTTCCAAAATTTACATTTTATTTACCAATCGTACACCCTCGACTGCTATAATTATAATAATAAAATACACTGTGTTCTCATACGGTGATTTCGGCTATGCCGAGAAAAGGACGGTAAAATTTATGAACGCAAACGTACAAATTTTGCTTGCCATGGCGGGTTATATGCTGATCGTTATTTTCATCGGTCTGTTTTTCGCCAAAAAGTCGCAGGCAAACTCCGAAAACTATTTTCTGGGCGGACGTTCGCTCGGACCTTGGGTTGCCGCTATGAGTGCCGAAGCGTCCGACATGAGCGGTTGGCTTTTGATGGGTCTGCCCGGCGTTGCTTATTGGTGCGGTATCGCCGACGCGGCTTGGACGGCAATCGGTCTTGCCATCGGTACTTACGTCAACTGGCTTATCGTTTCGAAGCGACTTCGCGCTTATTCGATCGTTTCGGGCGACTCCATTACCATTCCCGATTTTTTGAGTAATCGCTATCACGAGAAAAAGAAAGTGATCCTCGGTATTTCCGCGACCTTTATTTTGATCTTCTTCACGGTATATGCGGCAAGCTGTTTTGTGACCTGCGGTAAGCTCTTTTCGGGTCTTTTCGGCTTTTCTTACCACTCGATGATGATCGTCGGCGCGGTATTCGTTTTGATCTACACCATTCTCGGTGGATTTCTCGCCGAAAGCGCTTCGGACTTTATGCAGTCGATCGTTATGATCGTGGCATTGGTCGGCGTTCTCGTATGCGGTGTTGTTCATGCGGGCGGTTTTTCGGCGGTAATCGAAAACGCGAAGAACATTCCCGGTTATCTTTCGATGACAAGTCTGGCGTCCCCCGTTTTGGAAAACGGCGTACAGCTTACATCGGATGGAGTTCCTCAATTCGGCGCCGCAGGATCGTACGGTTTTCTTACCATTCTTTCCACCCTTTCATGGGGTCTCGGCTACTTCGGTATGCCGCAAGTGCTCTTGCGCTTCATGGCGATTCGTAAAAGCTCCGAGCTTACCCGTTCGCGTCGTATTGCGACCGTTTGGGTTTTGATTTCGCTTTCGACCGCCGTGTTTATCGGTGTTCTCGGACGTTATCTTTTGCCGACCGATCCTTCGCTTGCCACGCAAAGCAATGCAGAAAACGTGTTCGCATCCTTGGCAAAACTTTTGTTCCATCCCGTTTTGGCAGGCGTTGTTTCCGCCGGAATTTTGGCTGCGACTATCAGCTCGTCCGATTCGTATCTTTTGATCGCCGCTTCGGCTGTATCGAAAAATCTTTTTGAAGGCATTATCAAGAAAGACGCGAACGACAAACAGGTTATGCGTGTTTCCCGTATCGTTTTGTTGCTCATCGCCGTAATCGGCGTGGGAATCGCGTGGAACGAAAACAGCATCATCGTCGAAATCGTTTCATTCGCTTGGTCGGGATTCGGCGCAAC
>CAYNXA010000242.1:0-3347 GCA_964401015.1 uncultured Oscillospiraceae bacterium | reverse complement strand
TTCGATATCGAATGATTTTTCTGCGAGCACTGTTCTGCCCGCGACACTCTGCACGCACCGTCCGATTGCCGAACCGCCGCGCAAAGCCGGATTTAGGGCAAGACGGGTTTCCCCGCCGAGCTTACGTTCAAGATTCAATCGCCCGACCGCCTTTCATTTTGCGGTTACGGCTTCATTTTCGCTTTCGGCACTTTGCCTTTCGCTTTTACGCGTGCCATATAGACAGGGTCAATGCCTTTCTTGGCATAGATAAAGGGCGATTTTGCTTTTTTCTTTTTGAGCGCCGCTTTTTGCACGGGCTGTTTTTTGACGGGCTTGCCGTCGTCAGCCTCAGATGCATGGTTTTCGGCGGATTTTTTGGATTTCTTGTTCGGAGTTTTGCCGCGCATCAAAAGTTCGGCCTCGCGAATTTCTTCGGGTGTGGGCGCTTTGATCGGATACAGTTTGCTCATAAGATATTGCTGACCGATCGAAATGACGTTTTGGAAAATCCAATAGACACCGACCAGAGCGGGCACCGAAAAGCTGAACCAAAGAATCATGAGAGGCATGGTCCAGTCCATAAACTTGTTGGACATCTGCGTCTGCGCATCGCCCGCCGTGGGATTGTAGCTGAATTTGCGGATAAGCTTGGTCGAGAAGAAAGATGAAAGGAATACGCAAATCGGCACCAAAAGCAAGAGCGAGAAACTGATCGTGGGCTTGTCCATAAGGTTCAAACCGGGCGCCACTTGGAACGTTTTGTAAAATTCATTGATGGTCGTATAATCGGCACCGAACGCGGCACTTACGGCGGCGGTGTCGGCGGCGTTGGCGATCTGCGAAACGGCGTCGGTTTCGGATATTTTCGAAGCAACGCCCTCAAAAAGATGACTGTTTGCCGTAAAAAGTTGCGAAAGAGCGGCAAGCTTTTCACTTGTATAGTCCATTACACTCGAAAGCGGGTTGGTAATAACCGTATACAGCACCATGATGATCGGCAATTGTATCAACATCGGCAGACAGCCGCCCATGGGGTTATACTTTTCCTCGGCGTACATGTTTTGGATTTCTTCGTTCATTTTCATTTGGGAAGCCTTGTCGTTACGTCCCGCATATTTTTTGCGGATTGCCTCCTGACGGGGCGCGAGCTTCGCCATGAGCTGGGAGCTTTTTTGCTGTTTGATCGACAGTGGGAACAAAAGGATCTTGATGATCAGTGCGAAAAGCAAAATCGCAATAAGATAACTGCCGGTCAGATCGTTGAGCCATTTCAGCGCCGCACCGAACGCACGGTTGAGAAAACTGAGCATACCGCCCGAACGGTCCATAACCTCGATCGTTTGCGGCTTATCGTCGGTATCGGTCTCGGCATCCGTCTTGTCGTTCGCATCGTTGCTTTTGTCGGCAGTTTCGGCTTCCGCTTTTCCGCCATCCTCGGTATCGTCAAGCGATTTTTCCGATTCGTCGGTTACCGCTTCGGTTTTGAGCTCGGCTTCGGTATCCGCCGTTGCGTCGGTGTCCGCTTCCGTATCCGTATCGGTATCGACTTCGTTTTCGCCGCCGACCGTCGTTTCGATCGCCGAATCGTCGGTTTTATCGGTATCGGATATCGGTTCGGCATAGGCACCGAACGTCGAAAACGACAGCAAAAGCGTCGTCAAAAGCAAGGCAAGCGCGCTTTTTTTCGTGCGGGAAATCTTTTGGGTCATAGGTTTTGTCTCCTCGAAAGTAAGGTCTTTTCGGCTTGTTGCCGCATGGGTGAAATTTTGTATATAAAAGTTCTCATTTTCCTTGTCGGGTCCCTTGCAGGGAGTGTTTCGGATCGTCGCGTCGTCGGTTCCGACGCATTTTTTTCGCCGTAGGATAGGCATTTTTTTCATGCGCGATTCGTTCGCGATGGGCTTTTCGTTCGGGCGTTCCCGGCACGTAATCGATTCCGCCGCGCGAAAAGGGATTACACCGCAAAATTCGCCATGCGCTCAGCGCCGTCGCGACGAAAAATCCGTGCGTTTCATACGCGCGAAACGCATATTCCGAACAAGTCGGATAATATTTGCAGGTCGGCATACGCTTTCGTGCCGACAAATGAGCACGATAAAAGCCGATAAGGCGCAACGCGAGCTTTCTCATATGCGACTTTTCTCTTTGTTTTTGCCGTTATTTTGCCCATTGCCGTTCGGCATTTTCGTCGAAGCGCCTTTTCGTCCGTTTCCCGTTTTTTTGAGGTTCGCACCTTTCAAGGGCGGCTTGCGTTCGGCATTTTTCAGATCGTAAAAGTTTTCTTTCGACAAAATTCCGCGCAACGCTTTCGATAAGTCGGTCGATTTAACGTGCGGCGCAAAAGCGGCGGCACGCGCGGCAATTACCAATAAATATCCGTCCTTGATAAGCGAGAAATTGTCGCGATACGCTTGTCGGATTATGCGCTTGACGCGGTTGCGTTTGCAAGCTTTTCCCAGCTTGCGGTTGACGGTGATGCCGAGCTTGGTCGGCAAAGGCGAGCCGTCGGAGGCTTTTTTATAATTGCGAAGCAAATAGACGGCAAAATATTTGGATACTTCGCATTTACCTTTCGTATACGCTTTGGAAAACAGATGGTTTTCGGTCAGCGGTACAATCAATTTTCTCATATCGATTCTTCTTCACGCTCCCGCACATAAACGACAGCGCGGGGTGTCAGCAAAAAAGGGCGCACGACAAGTACCGACAAATATGCCTGCCGGAGGTCGGACACCCTGTTTTGCAATGTTTTTGAAAATACGTATGCGACGGATCCCCGTGCGCATACTTTCGGCAGACAGCTTCGACCTGCAACAAACCGTAATCAGTAGGTGAGTCTTGCTCTGCCCTTCATGCGGCGTCTTTTGAGGACCTTTCTGCCGTTTGCCGTCTTCATACGCTTTCTGAAGCCGTGTTCTTTCTTTCTCTGGAGCTTCTTGGGCTGATATGTTCTAACCATGCTTTAAGCACCTCGCTTTCTCATCGGATTTCTTTCGGTATAAAGCGCAATAACACATTTTGCCGATATAAACAGATTATACACCAAACGTGGGGCAGTTGTCAAGTGGATATTGCAAATTTTCTTGAAAGAGGGCTTATTTTTTGCAATTCTTTTGCTTATCCAGATACGTTTGCAAGATAATTTGCGCCGAAAGGGTGTCGATCGCCTCTTTCCGTTTTTTGCCGAACGTGCCGGTCTCGGACATATAGCCCGCCGCCATAACCGTCGTGCGGCGTTCGTCACACAGCTCGACGCAAAGTCCCGATTGTTCTCGCACCATATCGGCAAAACGGCGCACCCGCGCGGCGCGTTCCCCCTCGGTTCCGTTCATATTGATCGGCAGACCGATGACGATTCGTTCGAC
>CAYNXA010000241.1:0-3390 GCA_964401015.1 uncultured Oscillospiraceae bacterium | reverse complement strand
GGGCACGGCGCAGAGCGCCCCGAATTCTTTTCTTTTTTGGTTACTTTTTTCTTTTAATATTTAAAAGAAAAAAGTGACACCTTGCGTTTCCCGCTTTCCCAAAGCGAAAAGAAAAACCGACATTTATGGAAGCAAAATCCGTTTTTTGCACAAAAAAACGAAGGACACGCCTTCGTTTTTGATTCATTCGGATTCCGCAAGAGGAAGAAATCACATTTTTGTATCACCCCAACGAACTGTACGGGACAATCTCGGTGTCGGGATAATACAAATTCAAAATATATGGATAATCGTATCCGCGTTCGGCAAGGGTCATGGCACCGTATTGGCTCATGCCGACGCCGTGACCGTAGCCTTCGCCGTCAATCGTAAACATACGGTCTTTCGCCGCGCCCGCAACGGCAAGTCCCGATGCCGTAAGCACTTCCAATCCGCCCGCCGCTGCCGTCATGGTTTGCAAGCCGTCGGCGGTCATTACATACATATTTTGCGTGTCGAGCAAATATTCCTCTCCGCTTCCGACGTAAACGGGGCTGTGCGCCGAAACGGTGAAGCAAGCGCTTTTGCAATATTGCGCCAGAAAATTCCGTACTTGCGTAGACTTTTCGACGGTGATCTCGTTGCCGAATTCATCGGAAACGGTCAATTTGTATACGTAATTCGAGCCGCCCATGCGTTCGCATTTGATCGAATCGACGGGCCCTTTCAAGATTCCCGCATAGGCGGGCTTTTTGTTGATGTAATCGGAAAGCTCCTGTGCCGACACGGTATAACTCCACTTTCCGTTGGTGTAATTCGCACATTCGTTAAACCCGGTATGCACACTGACCAAATACGGATAAAGCGATTGATCGCCGCCCCATGCACTCGCCGAATTTTCGGTGGTTTCACCGCTCGACGAATGGTAAGTCGTCAGCGCCGGTGCGCCGTTGTATGCCACGACCAGTCCCCGCGTGTCGGCAACGGCACGGTCGGTCGATTCGACAGTCGCTCCGATACCGTGATAGGCTTGGCAATGGGTCGAATTGCAGATGTCAAAGCCGTCGGCATCGTGCTTTCCCATCGTATAGAGGGTAAAAGTACGGGCAACGATCGCCTGACTGCGCAAAGCTTCGTCGGGCCAACTTGAAAACACTTCGGACACGACAACGCCGCGCACGTAATCTTCCAAATAAGCAACATTCACGACACGAAGTGCGCCGTTTTGCGGCGTGAATTCCAAAATACCCGAATAGGTATTTCCCGCCGCCGTAAAGGTTCCGCCGCCGACCGCACGCACATACAAAGACATATCGGCGTCCGCACGGTACAACAGTTCCCATTCGGGAGTCATAAGGGTGACCGAGCCGTCCTCGGCATGAGGTACGACAACAACAGCGGTCTGTTCGGCAATCGCCGTCGGCAAAAATACATTTTGTGCAAAAGAGCCGATCTCAAAGCCGGTCGCACTCGTCAATGCCACCGACGAAACGGCACCGGAACCGTAATACAAGCCGACGCGGATCAAACGGTCGGCTCCGTACACGTCATTTTCGGCACCGACGGGAAGCGGAAGTACGGCAATAAGCGTTCCGACGACGAGAAGAAACGCCAAGATCGCCGCCGCAACGCGCAACACCGTCTTGCCTTTTTTGGTTGTGGATAAAAATTTCATGATCAGTCGATTTTGTAGTCGCCTCGAACCAGAACATATGCCTTTTCCGAAGTGATCGTAATCCCCCTGCCGTCGTTTCGCGGAATGATCAAAGCGTGATTGATACCGATTTCTTCGCCGTTCAGCACTTCGCACATCGCCGATATGTCGGAAAGTCCGTTTTGTTCACTGCCCGACACAACTTGCGCCGAAGAACCGGGACGCAAGATCAGCTCGACCGTGCCTTCGTTCGAAGTAAGGGTTTGTCCGAACGTAAGCTCCAAAACCTCATAGCCGACCGATACCGTCGGCACGGGAATTTCGGTTTCGCTTTTGATTTCCTCTTTCAGTTGAGGGGCAAAAATATTCCGCAGATAGCTGAGGGTGACGATGGGGTCGTTTTCGGAAAGATATTCTGCCGCACGAATGACCGTCGGGCATACGAGAACTGCCGCAAGGACGATCGTCGTGACAAAAATCAAAAGTTTTTTCTTGTTGGCGCGCGGTGCGCCGTCGGTCGTGTTTTGCGAAAAAAACTTTTTCATTTTGCAGCGTTTCCTTTCTAAAAAGATTGTTTTTTGTGTCAAACGAACACCGCTTTTTCAGTGCCGTTCGAACGCATACGTTTGATATTATACCACATTCTTTCGAAAATTGCAACCCCCTGCCCGAACAGGCGTTTTTTCGGACAAAAAACGCGCGAAAAAAACGAAAAAGCGGCGGGAAAACCCCACCGCAAAAAACGCACGGCGCAAACAAAGATCACACACCCGAAAATCGAAACGTGTCCCCACGTGCGAAAATTCCGCTTCACTCAACGCAAGCACCCCTACGGCACATCGGCGAACATCTCTTAATGCTGCTTGGTTCCCCACCTGACATGGTTCGAGAGAGCCGATTGCGTAAGACTCACATCTCAACATGAAAACGAAAAAGGCAAAACCGTACGGAAACGCCCCTCAAATCGGGAATTGGCCCCTGCTTCAGCGGACTGCAGGTACAGGGCTCCGCTAAATCCCCGGTTAGTGTGACCTTTGTTCACGCCGAACAAAGGAATTTCGACCGCCGCCGAAAGGCAAAACACGCCGAAAAAAGCAAGTTCTTTTCAAACTTACGCAATGAAGTATACCACAACGACGCAAAAAAAGCAAGAGTTTTTTTGTCGAACCGCCGCGAATCGGCGATTGTTCACAAAAGATTCACCAAACCCGCTTTCGAAAAGACTATAATCTATCTGTAAATCTTATGAATCGTCCTCGGCTTTCCCGCGCATCCGTGCGGCGGGCAAGCGTACGACGGTTTTTCGGGAAAAGGAACGATTATCGTGAACATTGTTTTGATCGGCATGCCGGGCAGCGGCAAAAGCACAGTCGGGAACATTTTGGCAAAGCTTATCGGGTACCGTTTTTTGGACACCGATCTCATCATACAAAATATGGAAGGAAAAGTGTTGCAAGACATCATCGATGAGGACGGACTTCCGACTTTCCATACCGCCGAAGAAAAAGCCCTTTGCGCGGTGTGTTGCGACGATACGGTCATCGCCACCGGCGGCAGTGCAATCTTTTCCGAGCGCGGCATGCGCCATTTGAAGCAAAACGGAAAAGTCGTCTATTTGAAGTTGGGTATGAACGAATTGGAAAAGCGCCTGTCGAATTTGGCATCGCGCGGGGTTGCCGGTGCGAAAGAAAAAAACATCGCGCAAATTTTCGAAGAACGCCGCCCTCTTTACGAAAAGTTCGCCGACTATACTATAC
>CAYNXA010000240.1:0-3394 GCA_964401015.1 uncultured Oscillospiraceae bacterium | reverse complement strand
CACCACGCTTCGCGTGGTCCCCCAAAGCAACGTTGTTGCTTTTCCTTTAGGCAAGCGAGGCTTGGATATAGGTGCGCCGTAGGTGCGGGCGGTTTTATGCATTTTGCGCCAAAAAATATACGATTCCGTATACGACGCTTGCCGCCGTACCGTAGACGAGAACGGGTCCCGCGATGGTAAACATTTTGGCGGCGACGCCGAACACAAAGCCCTCGGCGCGGGCGTCGATCGACGGCGAACAAACCGCATTGGCAAAGCCGGTTATCGGCACCAATGTCCCCGCCCCGGCATAAGTCGCCAACGAATCGTACCACCCGATTCCGGTAAACAGGCACGACAAAAAGATAAGACTGACCGACACCAAGGTGCGCACCGTCGTTTCATCGTCGATAAAGGCGGCATAGCAATCGAACAAGCCTTGTCCGACCGTACAGATCGTCCCGCCCACCGCAAAAGCGATGAGCATATCGACCGTCAGATTTCGTTTGGGCGCATGGGCGTCGGCGAATTTTCGAAAGGCGGCTTTTTCTTCTTCGGAATAGCGGTGTTTGTCCATGTGTGTGACTCCTTTCGTCGGTTGCGTTTTGCGGGCTTTTTCGGACCGTTCGCTTCGGACAATTTGAGAGGGCTGTGTTTGCCCACAGTTTTCGAAACGCGAGCGGTCGGTTCGTATACAGTATGCCCGAAAAGCGAAAAGATATTGAAAAACGGCAGAAAATTTTGCGAAAAGGCGGCGAAAAAATGCGGGCTTTCCAAGGAATCCGACGAGAATTAACATCACGTTCACAAACGTGTGTTATAGTTATACGATACATGAATGTGTCGGGAAAGCGACGGGAAATACGAGTCGCGTTTTGCCCGACGGCAAAAGGCGAAAAACAAGAAATTAAAATGGCAAAAACAAATTGCAAAAACGACGATCGGAGGATTTTTTCGATATGAGCGTACAAGACACCGTAAAACGTTTTCAAGACAAAAAATGGGGCGTTTTTTACCATTTTCTCGGCGGTCATGACGGAGCGGCATGGAATGAGCGTGTAAAACGCGTCGACGTCAATCTTTGGGCGGAACAGTTGCATGAATTGGGTTGCGGTTTTATGGGCATTACCCTTATGCAAGTGACGAAATGTATGCTGGCGCCCAACGAAGCCTACAACCGTATCACCGGTTACCAAAACGGCGAAGCGTGTGCCGAGCGGGATTTTGTTCTCGAACTTTCCGACGCGCTTGCGAAATACGATATCGATCTGATGCTCTATTTTACGGGCGACGGCCCTTGTCGCGACCCGCAGGCGAGCGACGCATTCGGCTTTAAGACCAATACGCCCCGCTGTGTCGACGGCAAATGGGATCCGCTCATCGCAACGCCCGAATTTGTGCCCGAGAGCTTTGTTGACAAATGGAGCGAAGTCATTGCCGAATATTCGAATTGCTACGGAAAGCGCATTTTTGCCTGGTGGTTTGACGGCTGTTATGAAAGCATTTACCATCCGAGCACGCGTCTTTCGTATCTCGAACGCTATAAGAACGCCGCACGCAGCGGCAATCCCGACGCGCTTTTGACCTTTAATCCCGGCTTTTCCAACGAGGGACATTTGCCGCCGTGTGCGCTGGACGATTTCACGAGCGGCGAAACGAGCGAATTGCTCCCCATTCCGAAAGATCCGTATGAGGACGGTGCTTTGTGGTTTGAATTTTTGTGCAACGGATTTTGGTGGAAAAACGGCGACCGCAGTACCGGCATTTGGGTCGGAACCGACGCGGAAAAAGATGCCGTGCGCTATACACCCGAAGAGTTGCGCGACCATGTGAAAGCCGTCAGCGACGCGGGCGGCGTGGTTATGTTCGATACACAATTCGTAAACGACGGAAAGATAAATCCGTTGCAATACGAGGCAATGTCGAAACTGAAGGAATTGACGAAATAAAAAATGCATGATGCAGAATTAAGATTGAGATCGGAATTTTGCCGATTGCGGTGAGATTTACGCCAACATAAATTCCAACGTACCGTAATTGGCAGGGGGAGGGGGTCTGCTCCTCCCCCCCGTGAAATTTCAAGGCGGCGTAAATCCCACGGAACGACACATAGGTCGTCCCCGACAGACAAGCGTAGGCGCACCTAACGGTGGGTGACACCGCGTTTTGAAACAAAACGAAACCCGAAAGGAGAACAATATGGCAAAAAAAGGCGGACTCGGCAAAGGGCTTGACGCTCTTTTCAGCGAAGCACAATTTGACGCGATGGGGACGCCCGAAAAAAGCGGCGAGATCGTAACGCTTCGCCTTTCGGATATCGAACCCGACAAAAATCAGCCGCGTAAGATTTTCGACCCCGAAGCGTTATCGACGCTTGCCGATTCGATCGCGACGCACGGTATATTGCAACCGCTTGTGGTACGCAAACCCGAACAGCCGACGACCGACGGTGAGGACGCCGTTTCGAAAATTCTCGGCAACAAATATCGAATCGTTGCGGGTGAACGTCGTTGGCGTGCCGCCAAAATGGCGGGATTGACCGAAGTGCCGGTTATCGTACGCGATATGACCGACCATGAAGCGGCGGCGATCATGTTGGTCGAAAACCTGCAACGTGAGGACTTAAACGCCGTCGAACAGGCGCGCGGATTAAAACGATTGCTCGACGAATTTGAGTTGACCCAAGAAGAAACCGCTCGGATCGTCGGCATTTCCCGTCCCGCTCTGACCAATTCGCTTCGTTTGCTTGCTCTGCCCGAAAAGGCGCTGATGCTTCTCGAAAAGGGCGATATCACAGCGGGTCATGCGCGCGCGCTTCTTTCTATCGGAAACGCCGAAGAAATCGAAAATGCGGCGCAAACGATCGTCGAAAAAGGACTTTCCGTGCGGGAAGCCGAACGGTTGGCAAAATTGATTTATGCCCGTTTGCATGCCCCCGCCGAGAAAAAGAACGGCAAAAACGCGCCCGATAAATCGGCGCTTGCCTATATCGGAAAATTGGAAGAAAATATGTCGTCCAAATTGGGACGAAAAACCAAAATCGTCATGAGTCCCAAAGGCGGCAAGGGCGGCAAATTGGAATTGGAATATTACGACAGTGCTGACCTGGAAAAGCTTATCGGAGCGTTGTGCGGGGATATTTTCGAAGATTGCACCTGAGACGGTGGGAAGTTGAAAGTTGAAAGTGGTAACGAAGCTTTCACCGTTTGCGTTGGAATTTTTGTTGACGCGAATCTTTATGCTCCGCAACCTGTAGGGAACGACCTATGTGTCGTTCCGCGAGATTTACGTCGACGTGAATTTAGATAAACGGGAGGGGTAGAACCCCTCCCCTACAGAGAACAGGAATGGATTTACGTCTTACGTTTGAATTGTATGCAACGTAAACCTTTACCTTGTAGGGGCGGATATTATC
>CAYNXA010000239.1:0-3494 GCA_964401015.1 uncultured Oscillospiraceae bacterium | reverse complement strand
GGGCATGGAATACGGATATACCGCCATTTCCAACCGTCGTGTGCCGGTCGATGAAGTGATTTTGCCGCTGAAAAAGATCGTGCGCCTTGCGACCGATGACGACAAACAACGTCTGGAAGCCAATATTCGACTCGAAAAGTCGGCGGGCGAAGTTTTTGTCGAAAAAGTGCAAAAATTGAAGTTGGATATGCATTTGGTCGGGGTGGAATATACCTTCGACAATACGAAATTGCTCTTTTATTTCGCGTCGGACGGACGGGTCGATTTCCGCGAATTGGTCAAAGAATTGGCGTCGGTGTTCCGTACCCGTATCGAATTGCGTCAGGTCGGCGTGCGCGATGAAGCAAAATTGCTCGGCGGTTTGGGCGTTTGCGGTCGACCGTTGTGTTGTAAGACATTTCTTGGCGAATTTGCCCAAGTTTCCATAAAAATGGCGAAAGACCAAAATCTTTCGCTCAATTCTTCGAAAATTTCCGGCACTTGCGGACGCCTTTTGTGCTGTCTGCGCTATGAGGACGAGGTGTATCGCCGCGAATACGAGCGCACCCCCCGCGTCGATGCAATCGTCGAAACAAAAGACGGCAAGGGCGTCGTCACCGAAGTCAATCCCTTAAAGGGGATCGTGAAAGTGCGCCTGTTCGACAATGCCGAAGCCGCCCCTCAGCCCTATCATCGCGACGAGGTTCGCACGGTCGGCTATCAGCCGCGCGGTAATAAGAACGACGCCGCCGAAAGCGAAAGCGAGATCGAAATCGAAGAGACCGAAAAGAACGAGGAATAAACCGGATTTACGGCGCACCTAACGGTGAGTATTCCCGCGCCGTTTCTCTATCTAAGCCTCCCTTGCCTAAAGGATAAGCAACAAGTTGCTTTGGGGGACCACGCGAAGCGTGGTGGAGGGATTGTCGGAATTCACGGCGACGAAAATTTCGATAAACGGGAGGGGTAGAACCCCTCCCCTACAAAGAACAGGAATGGATTTACGTCTTACATTTGAATTATATGCAACGTAACCCCTCGCCTTGTAGGGGCGGATATCATCCGCCCGTTCGTAAAAATCCGCACCGTCTTGAATTTTTCACGCTGCCGTAAATTTCGTGCGCGCCCCGCAGGGGCGGGGAATACTCACCGTTAGGTGCCCCCTTTATTTAACCTAAATTTAACACAGGCGCGATTTTCGATTTAACAAAGGGCGTGTATACTGAAATTGCAATTGCGCGATACGCTCGGCGGGCGCTTTCGGTTATTCGATAACGTATCCGATAAATATCGACAAAATCGATAAAATCGATATAATCGGCAAAAACCGACCGAAAAACAAAAGCCGCCCCGCGAATCGGTACCGAAAACGTGAAATCGAAAAAACGTTTATTGCAAAGAAAAGGGTAAAAACGAAAGGAAATGAAGAACAATGACCGTATTTGATGTATTGAATCTGGTCTGTGGACTTGCGCTGTTTTTATACGGCATGGAAGTCATGGGCGATTCATTGAAAAAAAGTGCCGGCAATCGACTGAAGATGATTCTCGGCAATATGACGTCCAATACCTTTAAGGGCTTTTTGCTCGGTTTGGGTGTTACGGCGATCATTCAATCGTCGTCGGCTACCACGGTCATGGTGGTCGGTTTTGTCAATTCGGGTACGATGACTTTGCGACAAGCCGTCGGTGTGATTATGGGTGCCAATGTCGGAACCGCCGTCACTTCTTGGTTGACCGGTCTTTCGGGCGTGGGCACGAGCAGTGGCCTCGGCAACGCCGTTACTTGGCTGAAGCCCGATTCTTGGATGCCGATCTTGGCGCTTGTCGGAATTTGCCTTATTATGTTTGCAAAACGCGGCAAGAAAAAGAATGTCGGCGCAATTTTGCTCGGCTTCGTTGTTTTGATGGTCGGCATGGAAATGATGTCCGATTCGGTGGCGGGCTTGCAACAAAGCGAAAAATTCCGCTCGATCTTTACCATGTTCGATAATCCCATTCTCGGCGTTATGGCGGGACTTGTTTTGACGGCGATCGTACAATCGTCGTCGGCTTCGGTCGGTATTTTGCAATCGTTGACCGCAACGGGCGCGATCACATACGGTGCGGCAATCCCGATCATCATGGGTCAAAACATCGGTACGTGCGTTACCGCCATGCTTTCGTCGATCGGTGCCAACAAAAACGGCAAACGTGCCGCTTTGGTACATTTGTATTTCAATATCATCGGCGTTGTCTTTTGGTTGAGTCTTTTCTATGCGATAAATGCCTTCTTCCCCTTTGCGTTTTTACAGGATACCATCGGTATGTGGGGCGTTGCGTTTGTCCATACGCTCTTCAAATTCCTGTCGGTTTTGTTAATGTCCCCCTTTACGAAACAGCTCGAAAAGTTGGCAACGATCTCGATCAAGGACAAAAACGAGGACGAACACGTCAATTTGTTGGACGATCGTCTGCTTGCCACTCCGTCGGTTGCTATCTCTTGTGCCGATGACGTGGCACATAAAATGGCGGAGCTTTCGTGCAAGGCTATGGCCCTTTCGCTCGATATGATTGAGCATTATGACGAAAAGACCGCCGATCTGATTCGCGAATACGAAACCAAATGCGATACCTATGAAGATACACTGGGCACCTATCTCGTAAAACTTTCGGGCGAAGATCTGTCCGAATCCGACAGTCATGAAATTACGAAACTTTTGCATATCATCGGTGATTTCGAACGAATTTCCGACCATGCCGTCAATGTTTTGGAATCGGCGGAAGAATTGAAAGACAAAAAGATTCAGTTTTCGAACGACGCGACAAAAGAAATTTCGGTTATGTCGGGTGCGATTCGCGAGATCTTGTCGCTCGCGTGTACGGCCTATGTCAACGATGACCTTGCCATGGCACATCGTGTCGAACCGTTGGAACAAGTGGTCGACCTTTTGCGTGACCGTGTAAAACTCAATCACGTTTTGCGACTTCAGAAAAACGAATGTACCATCGAACACGGTTTTGTTCTGTCCGATCTGTTGACCAATTTCGAACGTGTGTCCGACCATTGCTCGAATATTGCGGGTTGTATGATCGAAATTTCCAGTCATAATGCTCTCGATGTGCATAAATATCTCGGCGAAATGAAACGCGACGACCATAATTTCGAAGAACAATTCGAAGCGTATAAGAAACAGTACGCGATATGAAAGTAGGAATTAGGAATTAGGAATTAGAAATCAGAAATTGGGAATCGGCGTGTGGATTTCGCCGGTTGCATTGGAATTCATGACAGCGGGAACAAGACTCTTCATCCGAGTTTTGCTTCGCAAATCCATATGCATCGTAAATTTATAGGGGAGGGGCTTTGCTCCTCTCTTTTTGCTCATGTCATAAACGAGCTCCCACACGCCGTCGTAAATCCCGTGTGCGCGCCGTAGGCGCGGAAACGCCCACCGCAGGTGCCCCTTGCCTAAAGGGGACTGTCAGCGTAGCTGACCGGGGGATTCTCAAATCCGCGCCGCCGCAAATTCCGTG
>CAYNXA010000238.1:0-3498 GCA_964401015.1 uncultured Oscillospiraceae bacterium | reverse complement strand
CCAAAAAGGTAACGGTTTTGCCGAGATGGGCGCAAAGGCGTTTGATCTCATGGAATTTTCCCTCGGTGAGAGTCATGAAAGCGTGACACGGATTCTCGCGGTCGATAACCAGTCGGCACGGTTTTGTCATTTCGCCGTCCATCGGGATTCCGCGTAGGCACACGTCGACATCGCCGTCGACAAAGGGTTTATCGCAAGTGACATCGTAGACCTTTTCGACATGATGCTTCGGCGAGAGCAAGCGATGGGCGTTTTTCCCATCGTTGGTGAGGACGAGAAGCCCGACCGTATCTTTATCCAGCCGTCCGACCGGAAACAGTCCTTTGGTCGCGTAGTTTTCGGGTAAAAGCGACAGGACGGTTTTTTCGCGCTTATCGTCGGTTGCGGAAACGACGCCTTGCGGCTTGTTCATCATAATATAGATAAACGGGCGATACGAAAGCGGGCTGCCGTCGACGGTAACAAGCGCCGATTTTTCTTTTACGGCAAAATCAGCTTTTCGAACGGTTTTGCCGTCCGCGGTAACGTGCCCCGCACGAATCATCGCCGCCGCTTCGGTTCGAGAAATGATCAACGTGTCGGCTATATATTTATCCAATCTCATTCAAAAATTTTCCAATCTTGTTCGGTTTTTATTCTTATTTTCAATAGCAAAGTCGGTTTCAAGTCACCCGATCGAATCGAAAGCTATCCGAAGTTACGCCAAAATGCTCTTCGGTGCGACTTCAAGCGTAAGAGTCGAAAAGCCCGCCGCCGAAAGAGCGTTCTTTGCCGTTTCGTAGGCAAGCATAGGGGTATTGTTCTCGCCCGACAGATGACCCAATATAATGCGTATCGTGCCGTTTTGTGCCAGATGGGGCAAAAAATCGGCGCAAGCGGCATTGGACAAATGTCCGCGTTCCGATAGGATCCGCGCTTTCAAATAACTCGGATAGGGACCGTTTTTCAGCATATCGACATCGTGATTCGATTCGAAAACGACGGTCTTGCACCCGAAAAGATTGTTCGCTACGCTTCGGGTCACGTAGCCTATATCGGTCGCATAACCGAAGCTGTCGTCGTCATCGTCGAAGCAATAGCCGACACTGCCGCACGAATCATGGGGCGTGCGAAAAGCTTTGACCGATATGCCGTGAAGCGTTTTCGCATTGTCGGCATCGAAAATCAAAAGTCGGGAGCACAAATACGGGAAGCGACCCGTTCGGGCAAGCTCCTGTGCCGAGCGGGAATTTATGTACACCGAAAGATCGTAGCGCTTGCAAAGCATTTCCAATCCGGCAATATGGTCGCTGTGTTCATGCGTCACAAAGACGCATCGAATTTTTTCGGGTGCGCTTCCGACGCGGCGAAGTGCTTCGCACATGGCTCGGCAAGACATACCCGCGTCGACGAGAAAATGCGCATCGCCGCTGCGAAAAAAGACGGAATTGCCCGACGAGCCCGAAAAAAGGGGGATTACCTCAAACATAAAAATCTCTTTCTGCCGTAAAAATATTCGGTTCTGTTCCGATCGGATTCGACTGCCGCTTCAAATTCCGAATTTTTCGGCAAGGTCGAGCAAGATCAGCATATAGTCAAGCAACAACGAAAACAGAATCGGAATTAAAAGAATCAGGGCGTATTTCGACGCACGGTTCCACTTTTGGGCGATGGGAGACGACACGTCGTGCCCCGCCTTTTCGGTTGCCTTTTGCTTTTCGAGCGCCGCACGCACCGAAAGGAAAACATAGGCGACGGCAATCGCAAAACCGCCGTAAATATACACGTCCTGTATAAAGAACGCACCCGCCTTTACACAGCCGAAATATACGCTCATAATCACAATAAGGCTGATCAGCAGCCTTATTGCAAGTTTTTTATTTCCGTTCTTTTTGCTTTCGACGCGATAAGAACGCTTTTGATTCGTCATGATCAAAGAATAGCGTCGAGCATGGTGGCGCCGATCAAGCGAACTTTCAGTACATAGGCGCTACCCTCGCCGAACACCTGTGTCATGACCGTATTGAATTCATGCACATATTCATTGGGGACGAAAGCTTGCATGGTACCGGCAAATCCGCCGCCGTGTACGCGGTATGCCGTGCCGGGTTTGGAATCGAGCACTTCCGCTGCAGCGGCAAGACCGAGAGAAATACCTTGTTCGGACACGCACTTTGTGCTGAAAATGTTTTGAAGAAGGGCAACCGACGAACGACCGGACGCACGGATCGCCGAAAGAAAACCGTCGATATTGTCGTTTTTGAGCGACGATACCGCGCAATCGACACGCTCGTTTTCGTTTAAGAAATGGAGTGCGCGCATAACGGCGCGGTCACCGCAACGCTCACGAAGCGCGGGAATGTTTTTCATCACGTCGTCTTTCGTGATTTCGCGCAAAACCGTTTTCCCGAAATATGCCGCAACCGCTTTCATTTCGGCGGGAATCGATGCGTAATCTTCATTAAGGTCGGCATGGTTTCCGTGGGTATTGACGATGCAAAGGCTGTATCCGTGGGAAGAAAGATCGAAATTCGGCTTTTCGACAAGGGGTGCTTTCGGGTCGGCAAAGTCGATGGCAACAAAGCCGCCGACGGCGCACGCCATTTGGTCCATAAGGCCGCAAGGCTTGCCGAAATGCACGTTTTCGGCATATTGAGCGATCTTGGCGATTTCGATATTGTCGATCTTACCGTCGTTATAGAAATAATTGAGAATATTGCCGATCATATCTTCGAAAGCCGCCGAGGACGAAAGGCCAGAGCCTTTCAGCACGTTCGAAGTCGTATAGGCATAAAAACCGCCGTCGGAAAAGCCGTTTTTGCAAAAGCCGTCGCACATACCGCGAATGATGGCGGACGCTTTGAAAAATTCTTCTTCGCGCACTTTTTCCTTATCGGCAAGCGAAACGATATCTTCGGGGAATCCCTCGGATTTTACGCGCACTTCGCCGCGCGTGTTTTTGCAAGCAACGGCGATGATATCAAGGCTGATCGATGCGGCAAGGACTTTGCCGTGGTTATGGTCGGTATGGTTGCCCGAAATTTCGCTGCGTCCGGGCACCGAGAAAAGCGACACTTCCGTGTCGTCAGTCACAAGCGCGCCATATTGGGCCGAAAACCCATCCGCCGCCGAAGCATAGCGAGCGCGAACCGATGCCAGGTCACAATCGGTGCCGTAAAGTTTTTTGAAAGCGGAATCGTAGCCTCCGCCGAGAATTTCGTTTTTGAGATCGGATAATTTCATAGTGTCCTCCCGAACGTTTTCGTTCAATTTTTATTCAGTTTATATTACGTTTTTTCGGTATTCTCGTTGAATTTTTCGCTTGATTCTTTCCGTTCAAGCGTTTTGTTTTTTTGTAAGTGTCGAAAGGCGCTTACCGTCACCGAGAAGCAATTCGTAATAATAGACGGGAATGGCGCTCCAACCGTGGCAAAGACTGCCCGCGTTATCAAACGCCGCCGCGCCGTCCGCCGTTTCCCAAACGCTCGTTGCGCCCTCACGGAGCATATGCGAATAGGT
>CAYNXA010000237.1:0-3506 GCA_964401015.1 uncultured Oscillospiraceae bacterium | reverse complement strand
ACGGAAAAGAGTGGCAGGAGGTTTTCCGCAAGGAAGTGACCGAAAACAAAGAACATTTGTACAAACAGCCGCAATACGACCCGAAAATTTTGCTGTAAGCATAAAACCGAAAACGACGGCGGGAAACCGATACGAACCCTCGGCATATACTGATAACGAAAACGTCGGAAAATCGAAAGACGGAATGTCGATGGGACACTTTGCTTTGGAGATCGTTTTGTTGTTTTTTGCCGTTTTGGGAGCGGTGTATACCGCCGTCGGCTTACTCGATGCCTATACATTGAAACGTGCGGGGCTTTCGTGTCGCTTGAAAATCGTTTCGATATATCCGTTCCGCGACGAACAGGTCGAATATGCCGTACGAATGTCGGAAAGCGTGCTTTCGCATACGCCGCTCGGAACGGTGACACACGGTCTTTTGTTGCCGAAAGAACTGTGCGATGAAAAAATGTACGAAATGCTTTTTCGCGAATACGGGAATATCGTTTTATACGACGGCGCCGAAATCGATTCGTGTGGGACGACGAACGGGCAACCCGATACACAAGAGCGGTAAATCAACGCATAAACAAACGGACAGACCGAAAAACGCGAAAAGACAAAATAAGAAAATGACAAAATCTCGAAAAGGAGGTGACGGTATGCGAAAAAACGGTAAAACGGGCGAAACGGGCGAAACAAACGAAACCGCCAAAGCTCTCGGAAGTGAAAGTGCGCCCGGCGAACCGTTCGGGAAACCGGGGGAGGGACTTGTGCCCGAACGCGAAACGCTTACCGGCACCTGCGAATCGATCATATACAAAAATACGGCGAACGGCTATACCGTTTGCGATATCGATTGCGGCGGAACACTTGTTACGGCAGTCGGCATTTTACCGTATTTGAACGAGGGCGAAACCGTCACCGTTACCGGAACGTGGACTTATCATTCGTCGTTCGGAAAGCAATTCAAAGCTGAGCATTACGAAAAGAAACTGCCCACGTCCCGCGAAACCATTCTGTCGTATTTGTCGTCGGGTGCCGTGGCGGGCATCGGTCCCGTTTTGGCGCATCGTATCGTCGATCGTTTCGATACCGATTCGTTGGATGTGATCGAAAATCATCCCGAATGGCTTTCGGATATCAACGGTATCACTGCCAAAAAAGCGCTCAAAATGAGCGAAAGCTATAAAGAACAGTTCGGAATCCGCAACGTCATGATGTTTTTCGATGGCTATTTCGGTCCCGCCACATCGGTTAAGGTGTACAAGCAGTGGGGCGCGGCGGCGGTCGACGTTGTGAAAAACAATCCGTTTTTGCTGTGTGAGGAGATCGACGGTATCGGATTTGAACGCGCCGACGCATTGGCAAAAAAACTGGGCATCGATGCCAATTCTCCGTTCCGTCTTTCGTCGGGCATAAAATATGTTTTGTCGTTGGAAATGGGACGGAGCGGCAATTGCTATTTGCCGAACGAAGTACTCACGTCGCGCGCGGTGCAATTGCTGTCCGCCGACCCCGAAAAGATTTCCGACGCTATCGCCATGCTTACCATGCGCGGCGAGCTGGTTGCCGTCAAATTCGGTGAAACGATCGCAATCTATCTCGATTACGTCTACGCCGCCGAGCGTTATTGCGCGGACAAGCTGTTTGAACTTTCGGCAACGGCACTCAAAATCCCCGTCGAAAAGACCGAAGCGTATATTGCCGATGTCGAACGCGAAACCGATATGCAATTCGCCGAACGCCAAAAGGAAGCCATTCGCCGCGCCGTGACCGACGGGCTTTTGATCGTGACGGGCGGACCGGGTACCGGAAAAACGACCGTGATACGGGCGATCTTGCGCCTGTTCGATGCGCTGGAAATCGAAACGCTTCTTGCCGCTCCGACGGGGCGTGCCGCCAAACGCATGAGCCTTGCCACGGGACGCGAAGCGAAAACGATTCATCGCCTGTTGGAAGCCGAATACGGCGACGGTGAAAAGATGGGTTTTGCCCGCAACGAATCGACTCCGCTCGACGCGGGTGCCGTGATCATCGACGAAACGTCGATGATGGACGTTTTGCTTCTGTCGTCGCTTTTGCGCGCCATAAAGCCGGGCACAAAAGTGCTTTTGATCGGCGACAGCGACCAATTGCCGCCGGTAGGAGCGGGCGACTGTCTGCGGGACATATTGGAATCGAAGCTCTTTTCGTCGGTGCGCTTGGACGTCATCTTCCGTCAAGCCGAACGTTCTTTGATCGTCGAAAACGCTCACCGAATCAACAGCGGCAATATGCCGATTTTGTCGATCAAAGACAAAGACTTTTTCTTTCTGCCCCGCGAGAGCGCGCGGGAGGTTGTCGAATTGTGCGGGGAACTGTGCGAAACGCGCTTGCCGCGCGCCTATGCGCTTGACCCGATGAACGATATCCAGATTATTTCCCCGACCCGCAAGGGCGAATCGGGCACAGCGTCGCTGAATCGCTATTTGCAAAACAAATTGAACCCGCCGTCTCCCGATAAAGTCGAACGCCGTGTGCGCGACGTTATCTTCCGCGAGGGCGACAAGGTCATGCAGGTGCGCAACAATTATATGCAAACGTGGCACGATGCCGACGGAAACGAGGGCGAGGGCATTTATAACGGCGATATCGGCGTGATTCGGCACGTCAATATCAAAAACGAAACCTTTACGGTCGAATTCGATGAGAAGATCGCCGAATACGATTTTTCGCAAAGCGACGAGTTGGAACACGCTTTTGCCGTCACGGTCCATAAAAGTCAAGGAAGCGAATACCCATTGGTCATCTTGCCGCTTTACGACGCGCCGTCGGCGTTGCTTACGCGAAATATGCTCTATACGGCGGTCACCCGTGCGCGAAAAATGGTCATTATCACGGGACGCGAGGAAACCGTTCGCCGTATGGTGGAAAACAACCGAAAAGCCGAACGTTGTACGGGGCTTTGCCGTATGTTGCGTGTCTATGCCAAAGACAAAAACGCGAGCGAAACAAACGAAACGAGCAAAAAATGAGAACCGAGTCTATCGGTGAACGGACGGAGGAACCCGAATGTCAAATGTGCTTTATACTTGGAACAGCGACAGCCCCGAACAGACCGAGGCACTTGCCGCAAGCTTTGCCGAAAAATTGAAAAGCGGGGATTTTATCGCCTTTTTCGGTGATCTCGGTTCGGGGAAAACGGCATTTGTTCGCGGACTTTGCTCGACTCTTTGCCCGAAAGTGCTGGTATCCAGTCCGACGTTTGCCATCGTCAACGAATATACGGGCGGCAGTTTGGATCTTTTTCATTTCGATATGTACCGCATCACCGACGACGACAATCTTTTTTCGACCGGCTTTTACGATTATTTCGACCGCAAAGGCGTGATTGCCGCCGAATGGTGCGAAAACATACCGTTTGCCTTGCCCGAACGTCGATACGAAATCCGATTTGAAAAAATCGGCGAGTGCGCGCGGCGTATTACGGTGATAGGTGTGGGTATGTAAAAATCCAAGCTGTTTTCTCTATGCCGCAAAATCCG
>CAYNXA010000236.1:0-3555 GCA_964401015.1 uncultured Oscillospiraceae bacterium | reverse complement strand
CGCGCCCCAAAACCCCGTGGCGATTGGTGCGGGACAGAATTGCCAAGCTATGCTTGAATAAATTGCAAAGGACTACCGCATTTACCGATTGCGTCGTTCCTTGATGAACGAAAAGAACAGCGATATACGTTTGAAAAGAGTCGTTTTTCGGCTAAAACCGAATTTTAGCTTTACAAATATCGCTGTTCTTTTGGCAAATCAAGAGGCAACCGGTAAAATCGGAAACAATGTTGCTTGAATTCTGCTCATGCATTGATTGACAATTCCGTCTTTTGACAATGCAGTGTTTGTTAAGGGGGCGGAGCAGCCCCCTCGACGCTTCTTTCTTTTCGGTTATCTTTTCTTTCTTGCAAGAAAGAAAAGGAACATACTTTACCTTTCGCTTTGAAAAGCGGCGGACACCAAAATATTTTTGATAAATTTGCATTGTTTTTTATATAAATATCTTGACAAATTATATTTTTCGTGGTACGATATATGTGCAGTTAAGATAACACATTTGAAAAGCGTCATGCATTTACATCCGCTTTTGTAGCAATACTATTGGCAGATTTCTTGTTTATTCACAAGACACGCCGATTCGGAGGAACCGCCACCATGAAGAAAACCCTTTACAGTCTTATGCTTTCGGAGGACGTCATGCGGGAAATCGACCGTATGGCTCACAAGCTCGGCACAAACCGATCGAGCCTTGTCAATCGAATTCTTGCGGAATATGCCGAGGTCCAAACGCCCGAACAACAACTGAACGACATTTTTCGCGAAATCGAACAATTGCTTGCCGCTTCGCGTGAGCTGGTTCCGTTTTTTGCTCCGAACACACGAAAAGTCGCGGTGCGTTCGGGATTGGAATACAAATACCACCCGACCCTTCGGTACGACGTCGAATTGCGGCACGGTTTCGTTCCGAATGAGCCGATCGGAACCCTTTGCGTCACATTTCGAACCCGCTCGCAAGAGTTGTCGGAGCTTTTAGGCGACTTTTTCATACAATTCGAACAAATCGAGCGGGCATTGTTGCCGATACGCGTTCGCTTTTCATCGGAAATCGGTCGATTTTGCCGTGAACTTGCTTATCCCGTGAGCTGTAAAAACACCTCTGGTCTTTCCCATCCGACGTCGTTTTCCGCAGACGAGTTGGCTCGTGCCGTTACCGATTACGTCGGTCTTGTCGATCGGTCGTTAAAAGCATACATCGGGGGTGCCGACCCACAACAGCTCACCGACTTGTACCTCGACGACCTGAAACGACGGTCGATTCTCATTTAGCGCAGACAGTGAAAAAACGATTTATGCCTATTTTGAAAAGTATTTTTTATACAAACACCTTGCTTGAAAGGAGCTGTTTTTATGAACGGTGAACGATTCACACAAAAAACCATCGAAGTGATAAACGATGCGCAAACGCTTGCGCGCGACAAACAAAATCAAACACTACTGCCCGAACATCTTCTGTATGCCTTGCTTTCGCAAGACGGCGGGCTTTGTTCCACCTTGATTTACCGAATCGGGCAAAAAAACGGCAATACCGATATCGTCGGTGCCATACTCGGCGAACTTACCGCCAAGATCGACCGTCTGCCCAAGGTGACCGGAACGACCGCCGAACTGTACCCGTCAAGCGAAGTGTCGGCGGTTTTGCGCTTTGCCGAAAAAGTTGCCGCACAGTTGAAAGACGAATACATTTCGGTCGAACATCTTATACTCGGACTTATTGCCGAAGGCAATTCCTCGGTACGTGAATTGCTTTCCAAGCACGGCATAACAAAGAAAAGCTTTACCGATGAGCTTGCCAAAGTTAAGACCTCACCCGTGACAAGTGACAATCCCGAAGACACCTACGACGCGCTCTCGAAATACGGCACCGATCTTGTCGAACGAGCACGGGAGCAAAAACTCGATCCGGTTATCGGTCGTGACAGCGAAATTCGCAGTGTGATTCGAATTTTGTCCCGCAAAAGCAAAAACAATCCGGTTTTGATCGGCGAACCCGGTGTCGGTAAAACCGCCATTGCCGAAGGATTGGCACAGCGGATCGTGCGCGGCGACGTGCCCGACGGATTGAAAGACAAAACGATTTTTTCTCTCGACATGGGCTCTCTTGTCGCAGGTGCGAAATACCGCGGCGAATTCGAAGAACGTTTGAAAGCCGTATTGAACGAGATCAAAAAATCCGAAGGAAAAATTCTTTTGTTCATCGATGAGCTTCACACCATCGTCGGTGCGGGCAAGACCGAAGGCTCCATGGACGCGTGGAATCTCTTAAAGCCGATGCTTGCGCGAGGCGAATTGCATTGTATCGGTGCAACGACTTTGGACGAATATCGCAAATATATCGAAAAAGACGCAGCACTGGAACGTCGTTTTCAGCCGGTCACCGTCGACGAACCGACGGTGGAGGATACCATATCCATTTTGCGCGGGTTGAAAGAGCGTTATGAGATCTTTCACGGCGTGCGCATCCACGACAACGCATTGGTAGCCGCCGCTACCCTTTCCCATCGCTATATCACCGACCGCTTTTTGCCCGACAAAGCAATCGACCTTGTGGACGAAGCTTGTGCCATGATCCGTACCGAGATCGACTCGATGCCGAGTGAATTGGACGATCTGCGCCGCGACATTATGCAATCGGAAATCGAAGAGATGTCGCTGAAAAAAGAGGATGATTCCCTGTCAAAAGACCGTCTTTCGAAACTTTCGGAAGAGCTTTCCGAAAAGAAAGAACGCTTTCATGCTATGAAAGCGCGTTGGGAATCCGAAAAACAATCGGCGGAAACCGTCAAGAAACTCAAAGCCGAGATGGAAAAGTTATCGGGCGAGATGGAAAGAGCACAACTTCGCGGCGAATACGAAACGGCGGCAAAGCTTCAATATTCCGACTTGCCCGCCTTGCAAAAGAAGTTGGAGGACGCCGAAAAAGCCGCCGAAGCAAGCCGACAAAGCACGCTTGTGCGTTCGACGGTAACCAACGAAGAGATAGCCGACGTCGTAGCGCGTTGGACGGGTATACCGGTCGCCAAGTTGGTGGAGGGCGAACGCGAAAAGCTGTTGCATTTGGACGATCTTTTGCACAAACGTGTCATCGGTCAAAACGAAGCGGTACGGTTGGTAAGCGAAGCGATACAGCGTTCGCGTGCCGGCATTTCCGACCCGAACCGTCCGATCGGCAGTTTTCTCTTTCTCGGTCCGACCGGTGTCGGCAAGACCGAATTGGCGAAAGCGCTCGCCGAATGTCTTTTCGACGACGAGCACAATCTGGTTCGTATCGACATGACCGAATATATGGAAAAATACAGCGTTTCCCGTTTGATCGGAGCGCCTCCCGGATACGTCGGTTATGATGAGGGCGGACAATTGACCGAAGCGGTTCGCCGCCGTCCGTACAGCGTCGTACTTTTTGACGAGATCGAAAAAGCACATCCCGACGTATTCAACATTTTACTTCAAATTCTCGACGACGGCAGAATCACCGACAGTCAAGGACGTACCGTCGATTTCAAAAACACGATCATCATTTTGACTTCCAATCTCGGAAGCACCTATCTGCTCGAC
>CAYNXA010000235.1:0-3575 GCA_964401015.1 uncultured Oscillospiraceae bacterium | reverse complement strand
ACCATAAATTGGTCGGTTATCGCTTCAAAGCCCTCGTTCGGAAATTCGTATTCCATATAACGGGCGATCGGCTCACCGTTTTCGCCTGCGTTTTCGGCAAGCGAATAAAGCAAATGACCGTATTGCGTATGCAATTTTGCGGCGCGCAGACAAAGAAGCGCGTGCTCTTCGGGCAAAACGCGCCACGGAGCCGCCGAGAATTGCATCATGGGCATAAGTGCCGCGCATTGCGCATAGCGCACGAACAGTTCGGCGTCCAATTTATCGAGATTGACGTTTTCGAAGCAGGAATACATACCGCCGCCAATCATGTCGGGGCAAGTATACGCATAGCCCAATATTCCCTGTGTCAAGCTGTTCGGGATCAGCGCCGCCATGCCGTCGGTTTCCCAACTGTGCATTTTGTCGGCAAGACGCTGTACCAGCGGATAGCCCTGACAGCCGAAACAAGCGCGATATTCGTTATACTTGTAATTGAGACCGAACTTTGCCCAAAGCTCGGAAAATTCATTCGGCGTTGCGTTGCCGAGCGAGATTTTGTCGTTGCGATAAAACATCGCGTCGCCCGCATCGAACTTAAATCCGTCGATTCCGTAGGTACGGCATAAGGCTTGCAGTTTTTGGTTGTACCAATGAACGGCAAGGGGGTTCGTGAGATCCAAAGTCGCCGAAAGTCCGTTCCACCATTCATGCACCGACACTTTGCCGTCGGCGGTTTTGGTGAGAAGATTCGCGTCGCGAAGCTCTCGAAATTCGGGACTGTCGGGCGAAATATACGGACAAGTCCAAAGCATGACTTTGAAGCCCAGTTCATGCAATTCGTCGCACATGGCTTTCGGGTCGGGAAAACGATCGAGTGCGAATTCCCAGCAACCGTAATCGCTCTGCCATGTATCGTCGATCATCAAAATGCCGGCGGGATACCCGTTTTCGACAATGCCGCGGGCATAGCGCAAAACATCGGCTTGATTTTGATTATAGATAAGCTCGATCCACGTATTATACTGCGGCACCTCGAAAAATTCACGCGGTGGTATGCCGTTTTTGGGCGGAAAGTGTTCTTTGCAAGCCGCCGCAAAAGCGTCTTTCAAGGTGCTTCCCGCTTCGATCACTTCGACCACGCCGTCGGTCGTAACGGTTATCACGCCGTCATGCACCGATAGAGCAAAGCCGCACGTACCGCAGATATACCGTCCTTTGTTGGAAAGCAACAGCGGTGCCGCTTGATTGGCCGTGTAATTGACGGTAAAATCCGCATCGTAATCGCTCTTTTCCGACAGCGGGAATCGATAGCCGTGGTCGACGCTCAACCCGTACCAATATTCGTTTTCTTTCATTCGTACCGAATAGCTGTTCATGTTTTTTCTCCTTACCGATTCATTTTTTGTCGCGAAATGGCATAAACATTCCGAGCACTCAGCCGTTTTGCTTTTTCAACAGATCGCGAATTTCGGTCAAAAGCACTTCCTCGGCGCTCGGTTCGGGCTCGGCGGGAGCTTCGGGTTCTTCGGCTTTTTCTTCTTCGGACTTTTTAAGAAGCGCTTCCGCTTTGGCGCGAACGGCGGCAACCGCCTTGACCAAGGCAAACACACAGATCGCGATCAGCAAAAAGTCGATCACGTTTTGAATAAACATACCGTAATTGAGCGTAACGGCGGGCGTTTCGCCGACCGCCTCTTTCAAAACAATTTTCAAATCCGAAAAATTGGCACTGCCGGTAACAAGACTGAGCACCGGTGTAAACACGTCGGCAACCAACGACGAGACGATCTTTCCGAACGCACTGCCGATGATAACACCGACTGCCATATCCATTACATTGCCTTTTGCGATAAATGCCTTAAATTCCTTAAACATAGTTTCGTCTCCTTGTTTTTATGTGAATTTGCCGATTGTATGGGTTCTTATTTTTCGTATACTTCGCGCTTCAAAACGCCGACATACGGCAAGTTGCGATACAATTCGTCGTAATCCAATCCGTAACCGATAACAAATTCATCGGGAATGGTGAAGCAGCCGAAGTCCACCGCGATCGTTTTTTCGCGACGATCGGGTTTGTCGAGCAGGGTACAGATCTTCACGTCGGGACAATGCAATTCGGTTTTGAGATAGTTGAGCAACCAGTAAAGCGTGTTGCCGGTATCGAGAATATCTTCGACGATCAAAACATTGTATTCCGACAGATCTTTATGTTCCAGTCCCGCTTTTACGACGATATTGCCGCTGGAAACCGCACTTTTTCCGTACGACGAAAGCTTCATAAAATCCACTTCAAGCGGCAATTTCAATTCTTTCATCAGGTCCGCCATAAAAACGACCGAACCTTTCAAAACACCGAGCAGAAGCAGTTTTCTGTCCGAATTTTTGTAATAGGCTTCGATTTCGCGCGAAACGGCGCAAACGCGCTCTTTGATTTCCTTTTCGCCGCAAAGTATTCTTTCCACATTCTTCTCGTAACTCAAATCCATTTCGTTTATCCTCCGCTTAATTCTGTCTGTTTTTCTTTTTTCGTTCGAGCCGCTCCGCTGACGGCTTATTCGTGTTTTGCGAGTTTTTCGTTTCGTTCCCGCTCCGCCTGCGAAAGGCGCAGATACAAAGGGGAAAGCACTTCGCCGGTATACGGCGACAGATCTTCGCCGCTTTTCAGCCTTTCGGCGGCAAGCAACGCCCCCGACAAAGCTCTTTGATACAGATCACCGACGCGGCACAGCCGCACGTTCGAAAGGGACGCGCCGTATTTGTTTTTCAAGCCGTCATACAGCACCGCACCGTCGCCGTTCAGTATGACCGAACGTTCGGAAAACCGTTCCGAAAGCTCGCGCGTCAGCTCCTCGGCAGTCGTGATACGGTCGTCACACAGCCGTAAAAGTTTGCCGTCGCGAATTTCGAACAAGGCGTTGTAAAACTGTTCGCGCCGCGCGTCCATCAAAGGACAAAGCACCATCCCCTCGCCATAGCCGATAAGATTGGTTGCCAACGCCCGCAGCGTCGACAGCGGCAAGCACGGGACACGTTCCTCCAACGCAAAGGAAAGCCCTTTTACGGCGGCAACGCCGATACGAACGCCGGTAAACGAACCGGGCCCCGCCGGCAGTGCAAAACATCCGATATCCGAAAGTGACAGTGCCGAAAGTGCAAGCGCCTTGTCCACCATGGGCAACAAACTTTCACTGTGCGTCAGAGTCGCATTCAAGGTCAATTCGGCAAGCGGAAGCACTCCGAAACGTTCATCCTCGCGCGCCACACAAACCGACGCGGTTTTTGCCGTGGTATCCACCGAAAGTATGTACATATTCTAACCTCAAGTCGTATTTTGCGTACAAAAGCATTCCGTCTTTTCGTCGGTCACGTCTGTCATGCCGACATCGGAATCTTCTTTTATTATACCTGTTTTTGTCAAAGGATTCAAGAGGAAAAGCCGTTTTCGGCAAAAATGCCGTATTTGCCGTTTTTTTCGACCACGCTTGCATCCGCTGCCGTTACGAATTTTCACTTCGTGCGACCCGCACACTCAAAAGATCGCGTTCTTTGTTTTCCATAACCCGCAAAATTCCTTCGGCAACACAGTCAAGGGG
>CAYNXA010000234.1:0-3578 GCA_964401015.1 uncultured Oscillospiraceae bacterium | reverse complement strand
GCTTTAAGGCAATGGTGCCCGCTATTATGATTCTCTGCTGTGCATGGACGTTGAAGACCATGACCGACAGCCTCGGCGCAAAAGTATTTATTGCCGAATTCGTTCGCAATTATGCACAATCGGCAGTGAATTTCTTGCCCGCCATCGTGTTCCTTATCGCAGTCGGACTTTCGTTTGCGACGGGTACGTCGTGGGGCACGTTCGGAATCCTTATCCCGATCGTATTGGCGATCTTCGGCGGCAATATCGATAATCAAATCAGCATTATCGCCATTTCCGCTTGTATGGCGGGTGCCGTTTGCGGTGACCACTGTTCGCCGATTTCGGATACCACCATCATGGCGTCGGCGGGCTCTCAGTCCAATCACTTGAATCACGTGACAACTCAGTTGCCGTATGCCTTTACTTGCGCCGGCGTTTCGTTCGTTTGCTATATCATCGCCGGTTTCGTACAAAGCTGGTATATCATGTTGCCGCTTTCGATCTTGCTTATGATCGGCACTTGCTTTATTATCAAAATGATCGTTCGCAAAAAAACAAGCTGAAAACGGTTGCCCGTAAAAGAAATTTTCGCATAAAATCACAAAGCACCGCCGCGTACCTGCGACGGTGTTTTGTGTACAGAATAGAGAAAACGTAAGATAAATCGGAAAGGAAATGCCGAATGGACAACCCGTGAGAATGTGCGAATAAGGTGTGTGACGGAAAGTCGGGCGCGAGCATAAAGAAAGAGGGGCATTCGGTGCCCCTCGGTTTGAAATGTCGAGAAAAGTGCGGTCAAATACCGTTCATGTAAACGTCTAGATAATACGCTTTTTTCAAACTCTTTTCGTTTTCATAGGATTGACGCAAGGTGTCAACCGCGGCGGCATCTTTTCCTTGTGCGGTGAGCTTTTCGGTCAATTCGGAAAGCAAACTGTCGACTTGAGCGTCGCATTGCACTTCAAGATTTGCCACCGTTTTGATATATTGCCCCGCAATCTTTTTACGGGAAGCGGGTGTGTGTTCTTCTTTCGGCAAAGATTCGTATGCGTTGATGATTTCGGTTTCCATCGAGGTAAGCTGACCGGTGAAATTGCTCTTCAAAACGTACAGTTTTGCGATGCAAGCGGCGATCTCTTCCGAAGAGGTATCGACCGAAGTGTTGTTTTGCGACGCCGATTTGTCGTGCGTTGAATCGGTCGGTGCGGACGGCGAATCTTGTTCCGAAGAAACATTCGAGTCGTGACGTTCATCGGGCACGGTCGCGCCTTGGGACGGATCGGAAGTGTGGTCGGGAGTCGGATTCGACGGTGTTTCTTGTGATCCGGTGTCGTTTTTGTCGCTTGTTTTATCGTCGGAAGTGGGATTCGAATCAATGCTTTCGGATTCGCCGTTGTCGGTCGAATTTTGTGCGCCGAGCAGAAGTTTTACCATTTCTTTTTCGGAAAGGGTGCCCGAATTGAGCATGCCCAACGTATATTCCGAAAGATCTAAGGCATTTTCGTCTCCCAATTCCTCGGCGATTTTCTGTACGGCGTCGTGATAGCCCGCATCATTATCGGAAATTTGCTGTTGAATCGTGTCGGAATTACCGGTCAAAAAAATCCAAGCCGCCTTGAGGTTGTTACCGGGAGCGTTTTTCAAAAAATCGAACGCACCGCCGACCAGCTCTCGATTGGCGGTGGCAAAAATGCCGACGGCAAGGATAAGCAGGGCGAGAATCGACAGAAAAATTTTGAGCCCGATTCTTTTTTTGTGTTTTTTGGTCATGTTGAGAAAATACCTCCGTGAAAAATTCGAACGTCCAATCGTGTACCTGTGCCGTTAGACGCGGAAAGGAAAGTTTTGTTCCGTTTTTTGTTGCGGCTCACGATTCGGCTTCGGCACTTTGCATTTGTTGCATAAGCCGTTTGTTGAATTCGACTGCCGTATCGTAGCCCATTTTCTTTTGACGGTTGTTCATGGCGGCGATTTCCAAAACGACAGCAAGATTTCGACCGGGATTTACCGGAATGGTAATGGACGGGACTTTGATTCCCATGATATCGGTATATTCGGTTTGAAGTCCGACCCGCTCATAAAATTTGCCCTGCTGCCACGGTTCGAGATTGACCACGAGGTCAATCTTTTCGGACATTTTGACGGCACCCATACCGAACAGACGGCGCACGTCGACAATGCCGATGCCGCGCAATTCGATATAGTGACGAATCAGTTCGGGTGCCGTTCCGACAAGTGTTTTGTCCGAAACGCGCTTGATTTCGACTGCGTCATCGGCAATGAGTCGGTGACCGCGCTTGACAAGCTCGATGGCAATTTCACTTTTTCCGATTCCGCTGTCACCGAGAATCAGCAGCCCTTCACCGTATACTTCCACCAAAACACCGTGTCGCGTGATACGCTGAGCAAGGCTGACATTCAACGACGCAATCAATGCGGCAATGAAATGCGAAGTACTCGAATGGGTGCGCAGAATCGGCGTTTGCACTTTTTTGGCACATTCGATTGCTTCGGAAAAAACATCCAGATCGGACGAAAAAACGACACATACGACGTTTTGATTGAAAAAGCGCGTGAAACTTTCGGTACGCTTTTCGGGGGTCATTTCCAAAAGATAGTGATATTCCGCTTTTCCGATGATTTGTACGCGCGACGGTTCGAAATGGTCGAAAAAGCCCGCAAGCTGAAGTCCGGGACGATTGACTTCGTTGATACATACCCGAATCGTGTCCAGATGCTCGGGGACATAGATCTTTTCGAGAGAAAACTCGTCGATAAGCGATTGCAATGTTACGGAATAATTTTGATCTTCCATGGATTGTGTTCCTTTCGAGGGCAAAATAAGTCGGCAAGCCGCATTTTCAAAACGATAAAAACGGTCGGCTTGTTTCTTTTATAATTATACTATATAAGTGCGCTTTTTTCAAGACTTGTTTTGTGATTTTCGTACAAGTTTTATGCTTTTGCTGTGCTTTTTGCAAGCAAACGGAAAAATCGAAAAATTTTCGACGCGGATTTGATTGACAAAATTATTTCGAAAAGGAAAAAACAAATTTATGAACATTTCGTTTAGTTTTGAAAAATCTGTCGGAAAAACCCGCGCGATGCATGCAGTCGGACAGCCGCCGCGTATGGAAATATCCGATGCGTATATGCATTATCTGACCGACGCTCACATTCCGTATTCGCGTCTGCATGACGTGGCCGGTTATTACGGCGGAGGAGTCTATGTCGATATTCCCAATTTGTTCCGTGATTTCGATGCCGACGAAAATGACCCCGCGGCATATGATTTTGCTTATACCGATCTTTTGTTAAAACAGCTTATCGAAGCAAAATGCGAGCCGTATTTCCGTCTCGGTGTCACGATCGAAAATTATCCGCAAGTAAAAGCGTACCGCATTTTCCCGCCGAAAGATTCCGCAAAGTGGGCGCGCATTTGCGAACACGTTGTTCGTCATTACAACGAAGGTTGAGCGGACGGTTTCCGGTTCGGCATAACCTATTGGGAAATTTGGAACGAACCCGACAATTATTGCCCCGAACTCGGCAGTATGATGTGGCGCGGAAGCTATGAACAATATTACGAGCTTTAC
>CAYNXA010000233.1:0-3622 GCA_964401015.1 uncultured Oscillospiraceae bacterium | reverse complement strand
CTGTCAGCGTAGCTGACCGGGGGATTCTCAAATCCGCGCCGCCGCAAATTCCGTGCGCGCCCCGAAGGGGCGGGAACGCCCACCGCAGGTGCGCCCCTACAAGGCGAGGGGTTACGTTGCATATAATTCAAATGTAAGACGTAAATCCATTCCTGTTCTTTGTAGGGGAGGGGTTCTACCCCTCCCGTTTATCGAAATTTTCGCCGACGTAAATCTCGGAATCCCTCCACCACGCTTCGCGTGGTCCCCCAAAGCAACGTTGTTGCTTTTCCTTTAGGCAAGGGAGGCTTGAAAAAGGGGCGGTGCGCTCATTTCCCGCAATCGTAGGACACTTTCAGTCCGTCGGTCGAACAAGGAACGGCATTTTCCGTCGTTGCGGCAGTATGCCGCGCGGGCGGGCAAGGAAAAACGTCGGGGCAAGGCAGCGGCAAACAGCTTTCGGTTTCGCCCGAGATATCATTTTCGTTGCAACGGCAACGCGGATAGCGAGAGCATGACAGAGTGCCGCTTTCGCAACAGCTGCCGTCGTAATCGACTTCGAAATCGTTATCGAAAGGCGGGCGGTGACAATTGCCGCACGAGCCGTTTCCGCTGCAACCTCCCCCGCAACCCCCACCCGTCATCGGCGAGCGAGTCGGACGGCACATTCGTTTCAAACAGCGATAAAGGCGGCAAAGCTCTTCGGTATCGCAGTCGTTTCCGCTTTCGGTAGTATCGCCGCCGACGGCATTGTCGCACAAATCGGTTTGCAAACTTGTCACGCCGTAAGAGCCGCTTGAGCACGAATCGGAAAAACCGCGACAGCTTTCCCATCGGCAATCGTCCCCGTCACAACCGCCGTCGTCGGGCAGATCGAACAGATCACCCGCAAGCATACCGTCGTTCGGGAAGGTACAAACGGCGGCAATATAGCCGTGATAGCCGTTTTTGGTAAAATAAACATACAAACAGCCGCCGTGACAGAAAAACGAGCGCACGCGATAGCCATACGGCAAGCGCTTAATCTTGGTTTCGCCGGTTGCAAGCAAGGTAGCACGCACACAGCAAAGCGCCGTCGTGCGGCTTTCCAGCGCCTCGTATAAAATACCGTTGTTTTCGCAGACCGCCGTATACGTCCGGCTGCGCCCCGCCGATGAAAGTTTGCCGACGATCCGTCCGTTCGGCGTAATCACATAGCAATCGTTTCGAGTTGCCGCCGTCAGGATACAATCGTTATCGCCGCAATCGCCCGCACCGCCCACAAACAACTGCGGCGCGGCACGCCGACAGGAAATGCCTTCCTCGGTTCGTTCGTCAAAAGCGGGTTCGATCGCGCCGATCTCACGGAAACAATTGCTCAAAACATAGATCCGACGTCCCTCCCGCTCGGCGGTCGCATAAAACCGACGATTGCCGCAATAATGCAACGAAAGATAACGGCGGGCGATTCTGAAAGTACAAAGGATGCGTCCGCAGACGTCCAGTTTGTATACGGTTTTTCGGTCGGGTTGAAGGGCATAGAGATATTCGCCGTCGCCGGTGACCGACGTAACGGCAAGACCACACGGGGCGGGAACGGTCATAAATCGGGAAGAAACGGTGGATTTCAAAGGAAAACTCTCCTTTATCTCGAAAGTCGTTTGCTTGCAGTATATGCCGCGATATGCCCTTTTGACACGAAAGTTTTGACAGTCGGCAAAAAGCACAAAAAGACGGTTGATTTTTTGGGTGGGCTGTGGTATAATACAGGCAGAAAAGCTCACGGAACGACACATATAAATCATTCGATCGGAAAGGAAGAAACGATCATGGCAAATAAAAATCTTCACAAAAATTATCCGCTGACCGAAATCGTATATTACAACGATTTTCGTGAAATGTTGAACGCTTCGGCGGAAAAATTCGGCGACCGTGCCGCTTTCAAATTCAAAGAGGGCAACGACATTCGCGAAGTCAGCTACAAAGAATTCAATCGCAAGACCGATGAATTGGGCACCGCACTTTGTGCGCTCGGACTCGGAAAAAGTCATATTGCCATCGTCGGCGAAAACTGCTATCCGTGGGTTCATTGTTATTTGACCGTTTTGAAAAGCGAAGGTGTGTTTGTGCCGGTGGACAAAGAATTGCCCGCCAATGAGATCGCACATATCATCGACAACGCCGATGCCGAAGCGGTTATTTTCACCGGTAAATACGAAGAAAAAGTTCGTTCGATCATGGGCGCACTTCCCAAAGTCAAATTTTATATCGGCATCGATCTGGATCGCGAATCGGAAACCGAAACGATCCGTTCGTATCGCGAATTGGTTCGCGTCGGCGGCGCTATGTTGGCGGGCGGTGACCTTACGTATATGAAAACGGAGCCTAAGCATGAAGATCTGAAACTGCTCGTTTACACATCGGGCACGACCGGCACCGCAAAGGGTGTTATGCTTTCGCTTCATAATCTTATCAGTTGTGAATATTACGGTCAAACCGTATCGAATTTCTATGATGTCGCTTTGTCGGTATTGCCGTATCATCATACCTATGAAGCGGTTTGCGGACTGTTGGTCGGATTGCATTTCGGTGCGACGACTTGTATCAACGAAAATTTGCGTACCGTTGTGCGGAATTTCAAAGTATACCAGCCCGAAATCGTCATGCTCGTTCCGCTTTTCGTCGAATCGATGTATAAAAAGATTTGGAATGAGATCGATGCCAAAGGCAAAACCGAACTTTTCAAAAAATTGATGAAATTCAGCAATGCCATGCTTAAAGTCGGTATCGACTTGCGTCGTGTGCTTTTCAAGTCGATTCATGACGTATTCGGCGGGAAATTGCAAAAAATGGTATGCGGCGGCGCTCCCATTCGTCAGGAATTGGGTGATTTCTTCGATACCATCGGTATTACTCTCATCAACGGCTACGGTATCACCGAATGTTCGCCGTTGGTTTCGGTAAACCGCGACTATTTCTATGACTTCGCATCGGTCGGTGTGAATCTGCCGTGTGTTACCATTCGGATCGATTCGCCCAATGAGGACGGCAAGGGTGAAATCTGCGTCAAAGGCGATACGGTCATGATGGGTTATTACAAAATGCCCGAATTGACGGCGGAAGTGTTGGAAGCCGACGGTTGGTTCCATACCGGTGACTACGGTAAACAGGACGCCGAAGGACGTCTTTACATTACCGGACGTAAGAAAAATTTGATCGTTCTCAAAAACGGCAAAAATATTTATCCCGAAGAGATCGAAGAATATATCGGCAATATCAAATCGGTTGCCGAAGTTATCGTTTCGGCACAACGTAACGAGGACGGCGAAGAAGTCGGTTTGCATGCCGAGATCTATCCCGATGAAAAACAAAACGAAGGCTTGACGCAAGAACAAATTCTCGAAAAGATCAAGGGCGAAATTTCGACCATGAACGACAAACTCCCGCCGCACAAAGCGGTTCATCATGTGACGTTGCGCACCGAACCGTTCGAAAAGACCACATCGGGCAAGATTCGTCGGAAATACAATTGAGGCATTTTGACGGAATCCAATCAATCGGAATCAAATAAGGAACAAGACCGCTCGGATAAATATTCGGGCGGTTTTTTCACCTGCGCACACCTAACGGTGAGCACCTGCGGTGGGCGTTCCCGCGCCTACGG
>CAYNXA010000232.1:0-3653 GCA_964401015.1 uncultured Oscillospiraceae bacterium | reverse complement strand
GATTAATACTTCGGCCTCGCGATTTGCCGAACGAGCATTATACTCTGCTATATAGCGAAATTTTTTTAGTAAATCGGGTTCTACTCGTACTGTAAATTGTGGTAAATTCGATGGCATTCGGTACACCTCCTTGTGGCATCAAAGTGACATCAGAAATTATAACATAGTTTCGAAGTGAAAAAACACATTGACAACAAAGTGACAACACTTTATAATTAAAAAAGGAGGTGACAACAAAGTGACAACAAAAAGAGTGCGAACAGGATTAAGAATAACGGAAGAACAAAACCTGAAGCTTGCTATGTGTGCAGAGAATATTGGTATATCAAAAAATGCATTGATTATACAGGCAATACAAGAGTACATGTGGCGACATGAACCAGATATGGATGATTATATAGTGGATAATAAGTAGAGTAACTTTTGGACACGATGTCCTGAGGTTATAAGAAGTAATGAAAGGGAATTAATTTATGCAGCGTTTTGGGTTTGTTGGTTTGTTGCAGCACTTTAATACGGTTATGAACAAGTATTATAACATGATAGAAAAGACTGAATAGCTTTTGGACATCGTGTCCAAAAGTGTAAGAAAGGGGAATGCACAGAATGAAGGACGTCAAATTGAAATGTATAATCATAGGAAGTATTGTTCTTGGAGTGGCAATGGTTCTTGGGGGGATTGCCGGAGTGATGAGTGCAGGTGGAAATACCGCATCGTATGCAAATGTTATGATAAACAGTGTTCCGATGACGGGAACTATTCATATGGAAGATATGGCGAATGTTTTTGTAGTTCCTGTCGACTGTGAAAGAGCAGAGTGTATCTCCATTCGTTTTGACGGAAGACTACAGACGGAGTTTGTGCTAACCGGAGGAAGAAAAGCAGAGGATGTTTTGGTGTCCGGACAGAGCCCGGATGTTCAAGCGGTTGGAAATGACCGGTTGCTCATAAGCAAAGGAAATATAAATTTTTCATGGCTGGATGGAATTACGATTGGGACAAGCATGAAAACGGTAGAAGCAGTTGCTGGGAAAGGAGAGTGTTTGAACTCTTCGGGAGGCGGCGTGTACGTTTATGAAGACGCAATGGCAACAGTGATTATCCGTTATTCAGAAGCATTGAGTGCAAAAGGAATTGAACTGTATTTTAATTGATGTTACAACACAGATAAAACTACTTTTGGACATCGTGTCCAAAGGTCTCGTTTGGAAAGGATACAGGATGAAAGAAGTGAAGGAAATTACTGAGTTAATAGAAACACTTAATTTTGATGAAGTTCAATTACACAGTTTCTTGGATGAACTAAGAAGAAATCTGATTACGGCCAGAACGACACGGAACATTTCTGTTGTGGAGCTTTCTGCAAAGACAGGAATCAGTGAAAGTCATATTTACAAATACGAAAAGGCAGAAGGTTCATTGAGGATAGGGACACTTGTAAAAATATTAGTAGCATTGGGGTTGGAATGGAATGATGTCGTTCCAATCTTGGAGGACGAGAAATTGTCGTACGGTAAGCGCTTTGAGTATATCATCAGGGACTTGGACGCAAAAACAATTAACCGGTTATTAGACAATGCCAGGGCTGTTGCAGCAGCGAGCGTAGATAGGTACCGGAAGGGGGAGAATAGTATTGGGAACTTCTAAACAGATGAGGTACAGTATGCAGCTGGCTATGTTAAAGCGGTTGCTAAACGCAAAGAAGATAAGCGAGGCTGAGTATCAGATGTTGAGGAAAGAATTGATGAAGGATTATGGGATTGTATCGAATATAACCGCTTGACAAACAAAATGTGACACCGTAAAATTATAATATATAATACGAAGGGAATACATTTTTAGGAGAAGGTACAATGGAAGTTGAGGTTATAAAAGCAGATAGTCCTTTGGGAGAGAAATCTTCCGGAAGAAAAATGGAGAGGCTACGTGTGGCAGCGTATTGTCGAGTAAGTACAGATGATGAAGAGCAGATTAAAAGCTACAACTCGATGGTAAGGCATTACACGGACCTGATAAAAAATAATAAGCATTGGATTTTTGCCGGAATTTATGCGGATAAGGCGATTACAGGCACCAAGGCAGATAAAAGGGAAGAGTTTCAGCGTTTAATTAAGGATTGCTTGGACGGCAAAATCGACATGGTTATTGCGAAAAGTCTTCCGAGATTTGCCAGAAATACTTTGGATACACTTAAGTATGTCAGGATGCTTCGGGAGAAAAATATAGCGGTTTATTTTGAGGTGGAAAAGATAAACACATTAAAGGACGGAGAATTTTTAATGACGATTCTCAGTTCCGTGGCACAGCAAGAAGTGGAAAACACATCTGCCTACGTGAAGAAGGGACTTAAAATGAAGATGAAGCGCGGGGAGATGGTTGGGTTCCAAGGATGCATCGGTTATGACTATGATGTGGTAACAAAAACGCTTTCTGTGAATCCAGAGGGCGCAGAAGTGGTACGTTACATATTTGACCGATATGTTGCTGGTGCCGGAAGTACAATGATTTCCAACGAACTGAATGCGCGTGGAATTAATACGATAAGAGGGAATCCATGGACTTCCTCTAGCGTTATGGGCGTCGTAACCAATGAGAAGTATAAAGGAGATTTACTACTTGGAAAGACATTTACCGTAGACCCGATTTCGAAACGTAGGTTGGAAAATTTGGGCGAGGAGGATCGTTTTTACATTAGAGATCATCATGAACCTATCATTTCTGAAGAAATTTTTGCAAGAGCGCAGGAAATTCTTGCGCGCCGGACCGGAAACAGAAAACATGCAGAATCTGGCAAGAGAGAGAAGTTTAGTCGCCAGTATGCATTTAGTTGTTTGCTTGAGTGTGGGTTCTGTGGCGCAAACCTTTCTAGACGGAGCTGGCATGCAGGGACAAAAAATCAGAAGGTTGTATGGCAATGCGTGATGGCAACAAAGCATGGTAAGCAATACTGTCCGGATAGCAAAGGGATTGCCGAGAGTGTAGTAGAGAATGCCTTTATCGAGTCATATCGGCTACTATATGCTGACGACAAAGGTGTTTTGGATGAGTTTTTTAGCAGAATGGAAAAAACACTGGGAAAGGATTTCTCGGCAAATGAAGCCACAAAACTAAGCAAGAACATCGAAAACATTCGGGCGAAACGTAAGAAGTTACTGGATAACTTTTTGAATGGCGTGGTGGCACAGGATGTTTATGAAGAAACTGATATGGAACTGGAAAGAAGTCTTTCTTCTGTGAAAAAACAGTTAAGTTCACTGAAGCTGCGAAAGGAGGAGGAAGATAGTCTACAAAAGCGAATCAAAGAATTAAAAGAATTGCTTTCGAAGAAACCCTTCCTAGAGAAATTTGACCGGGAAATTTTTGAAAGTGTTATTGAAAAGGTTATAATAGGCGGGTATAATGAAGATGGAGAAAAAGATCCCTATAAAATCACTTTCATATACAAAACGGGATTGAAAAATGAAATAAGCAACGCAAAGTATCGATTCAAGCAGTCAAAGACCGCTGGAACCAATGGTAAGGATAGGAAAATGTATCCTTATGTAAGTGACAGGGTAAAAGATGTATATTCCTTTGATAGTGAAAACACATGTTGAGACCGTTTGCTTACTCTCTAAGAAATGCCCAGTTTAAGCGGGTTAGCGGGGCTTTT
>CAYNXA010000231.1:0-3654 GCA_964401015.1 uncultured Oscillospiraceae bacterium | reverse complement strand
ATCGTATATATGAATGCGAAGAATGGATATAAGATAACAGAGTTTATTGATGGAGCTAGAAATTGTAATGCTACAAACGAGAACGATGTTCGGCAATGTATGGAATTTCTACGAAAATTTCATGGATTAAAGTTAAAGGTATCGCATACCTTTGATATTTTTAAACAAATAGATTTTTATGAGTCTTTATGGAATGGAAGCCCATCGATATATAGAGATTATATAAGGACAAAGGAAAACGTATTCTCGTTAAAAAGGTATATTGATGAACATAAAAGGGAATATGCACTGACACATATTGATGCGGTACCGGATAATTTTTTATTTGTAAATGAGGACGGAAAAGAAAAAATCCGGTTGATTGACTGGGAATATGCTGGAATGCAGGACCAAGACGTGGATATTGCTATGTTTTGCATTTATGCGATGTATGACAAGGAGCATGTGGATTTACTAATTGATGATTATTATAGAGAAGGATGTACGTGGGAAAACCGCATAAAGATATACTGTTATATTGCGTCTTGTGGGTTGCTTTGGAGTAACTGGTGTGAATATAAAAGAATGCTGGGGGTAGAGTTTGGAGAATATGCACTTAGACAGTATAGGTATGCAAAAGATTATTACAAGTATGTAGCAGAGGCACTTGCTGAAAGGAGAAATGAATGAGTATAATTAAACGCGCCATTATCATGGCAGCAGGGAAAGGAGAGCGTATGCATCCGGTAACATATGAGGTGCCGAAGCCTTTAGTAAAAGTTAACGGGGTACGAATGATTGATACAATTATAAGAGCACTTCATAAAAATAGTATTAGCGAGATTTATGTAGTAGTAGGATATTTGAAAGAAAAGTTTTCTGATCTGCCAAGCGAATATACAGGAGTGAAGCTGATAGAAAATCCGTACTTTGATACATGTAATAACATCTCATCCCTGTATGTGGCACGAGAATATCTGGAGGATGCGCTCATTTTGGATGGTGATTTGATTATTAATGATCCGTGTGTTTTAAGTAAAGAATTTGATCGAAGTGGTTATAATGTGATTTGGACCGACAGAAGTACAAAGGAATGGTTATTAGAGGTTGAAGACGGTTTTGTAAAATCATGTAGCAGAGTAGGCGGTGAAAAAGGATGGCAATTGTTTAGCATTTCGAGATGGAGTGCTGAAGATGGAAAAAAATTAAAGCGACAGTTGGAAATCGAGTTTGAGGAAAAGAAAAACTACCAAATATATTGGGATGATGTTCCGATTTTTTGTTATCCAGATGAATATACTTTGGGAATATGTGAAATGAGTGTGAATGCAGTAACTGAAATTGATAGCTTTGAAGAATTGATTTTAGTTGATGGAGAATATATTAATTATGGAGGAGCAAAAGAATGAACGAGAAGATGACAAAAGGTAGCGGAAAAATAGATTGGGTGGTAACGCTTGTGCCATTTGCAATAATACTGGGTTTGGGTGCAATTTTTCTGATTTTTCCAGAACAGGCGAATGAGGCGTTAGGTCGGGTACGGTATTTTTTTGGTGATACTTTTGGTGTGTATTATTTGGTTATCGGGATTGGGGTATTCGGAGTATCGTTATACTTATCCTTTTCTAAATATGGTGATATTGTATTAGGCGGAAAAGAAGAAAAACCAAAGTATTCCTTTTTTACATGGGGAAGTATGATGTTTACGTGTGGTTTGGCGGCAGATATTTTGTTTTATTCTTTTTCTGAATGGGTGATGTATGCAACGAACGAACATATAACTGAGTTGGGTTCGATTCAGGAGTGGGCTGGCGTTTTCCCATTATTTCATTGGAGTTTCATTCCGTGGGCGTTTTATTTGGTATTAGCTGTAGCGTTTGGCTTTATGCTTCATGTGCGTAAAAGAATTCGTCAGAGATTTTCAGAAGCATGTCGTCCTGTTATTGGAAAATATGCAGATGGCATTCTTGGTCGTGTTATAGACTTATTTGCATTATTTGCATTACTGGCCGGAACTGCTACTACGTTTAGCGTGGCAACGCCATTGATGTCTGCAATTATTGTACGTTTATTTAATATTGAGGTTAGTAGAACGATTATCACGATTGTGATTTTATTAATTACATGTGCAGTATATACATATGCATTACTTCATGGATTTAAAGGAATTGGAATTTTGGCAAAAATATGTATATATATGTTCTTTGGCTTACTTATCTTGGTGTTGCTGATAGGCGGCAAAGGGCGTTACATTATTGAGGTCGGAGTTGAATCACTTGGTCGGATGATTCAGAATTTTATCGGATTGGCGACTTATACTGATCCTGTGAGAAAAACGTCTTTCCCGCAAGATTGGACAATATACTATTGGGCTTATTGGATGGTTTGGTGTGTGGCGGCTCCGTTTTTTATTGGAAACATATCTCGAGGAAGAACGATACGGCAAACTATTTTAGGCGGTTATTTATTTGGTGTTGGCTCCACAATTGTGAGTTTTATTGTTTTGGGAAACTATTCGTTGGGATTACAGTCTTTTGGCGAGGCAGATTTTATTGCACAGTATCAAGAAACGGGTGACTTGTATGGACTAATATTGTCTATAATAGATACGATGCCTTGTGCTCCGTTTATTTTTGTAGTGGTACTTTTGACAATGATTGCGTTTTATGCAACTTCATTTGATTCCATTGCTTATACTGCGTCATGTTATAGTTACAGGAATCTTAAGGAGAATGAGCATCCGAATAAAGTGGTGCAGTTTTTATGGTGCATATTATTGATAGTACTTCCTATCGGACTCGTATTTTCAGAAAGTTCCATGAATAATTTACAATCGGTTAGTATTATATCTGCTTTCCCAATTGGAATTATAATGATAATTATCATTGTTTCATTTTTTAAGGATGCAAAAAAAGAGATAAAGGGTAAGTAACGAAAAAGGAAGCTTCTTTTGCGTTAGTCGCAAAGAAGCTTCAACTATCACAAATATGGTTAAAAAGTCTGTGCTGCCCGATGGTCAGGAATCTCCGTCCTCTGTCATGTCAAAGTCACATTCGGCATCGCTGATGAACTCACGGTTGCTCACGCGCTTTTCCATTCGCTCCTGTTCAATCAGGTCAGAGAGGAGGCTTTTAATCTGATAGGATTTTTTTATGTTAATGATTTCGAAGTCTCCCATTGTTTTGTCACTGGAGTGGCACTGGATGGTTCCAAGACCGAACATTTTCTGAATCAGGGTGCGGCGCAGGGAGATGTCCATGATGCGGTAAAGCCGCACCTCATCCTCGTTTGTGGTAAAAAAGCCGCGCTTGATGAGAAGGCGATCCTTCGTGAGTCGGTAAACGGTAAAGGTCCAAGGAAGACCAAAAAATAAAATGCGCTTCCGTTCTTTCCAGACAAGGTCGTTTTGATTTGCAAATGAAGGGGTTTGTTCTGCCATGAGGAGCTCCTTTCCGTGACAAGGTGTTATTTTATGCCTGCCGCTGAGCTGACAGGCGTTTTGTTCTTTTTGGTTTCAGTGTAGCATATGATATTGTAAAATGCAAGTGTCCTGAGACGACAGCTCCGCTGGTTTCGGGATGTATGCCCTGTGGACGACAGCTCCGGTGCAGCACTAATGTTGTAAGCGCCTAATTTCAGGGTATATCAAAACGCCTGCATTCCGAAACCATTGCT
>CAYNXA010000230.1:0-3700 GCA_964401015.1 uncultured Oscillospiraceae bacterium | reverse complement strand
TCTGTATACCGACGGTGCCGACACCGGTACGAAAGAGCGTTTGGACGAAATCGAACAAAAACTTGCGATCCTCGAAAGCAGTATCGTCGATCAGGAATATTTTTCCGCCGATGTGGCGAAGCTCGAAAAAGACAAAAACGATATTTAGAATACCGTTTCACGCAGTAAAGCGCGCAACGAATTTTCCGATTGCATCGGCAAAAAAAACGAACTTCTCATCAGCTTGAATAGACTGTCGACCGTAAAATACGGCGTTTCGTTCGACGAAGAAATACGTTCGCTCGAACGGGAACACGTTCGGCTTGTCTCTCACGACGGCGCAACGTATTCGCGACTCTACTCCCCCGCTTCCGGCTATTATTACAGCGTAGCCGACGGATACGAAAATGTTTTGTCGCCCAAAGAATTGGACGAGCTGTCCTATGACGCCTTTCAATCCATCCTATCGGTCGAAGCGGACACGGATTTGCAAAACAACAACGCCGGAAAAATCGTGACCGACAGTCGATGGTATGTTTTGTTGTCCTTGCCGCGAGCGCAAACGGCTCCGTTTCAAGTCGGAAGAAACTATTCGATTCTGTTTCCTTATGCGTCGGGTGTTTCACTGAAAATGGAATTGTATCGCATTATCAGCGAAACCGACAAAAACGAAGATGTTTTGATCTTCACAACCAACGAAATGCCGCAAGGCTTTTCGTACACACGTATGCAAAAGGTCGAAGTGGTAAGCGAGCGGTACGATGGCTTGCGAATCCCCAAGACGTCCCTTCGTATGCTCGATGACGGAACAAAAGGTGTATACGTTCTGATCGGAGATGCCATACGCTTTAAGCGCGCGGAAGAAATCTATCAATCGGACGATTCCTATATCATTCGCTACGAAACCGAGGAAGAACGAAACGAAAACGCTCTTTCCGAAAGTCAATCCGAAGATACAACCGACGAAAGCGCCGTTATATCCTATCCGTATCTCTCGCTCTACGACAACGTTATCGTCGGCGGAAAAGAGCTTTACGACGGCAAACGGCTCGGATGACGCACCCCGATTCGAACCCACCCCATTTCGGGAAAACTATCGCGGAGGAATCAACATGACCGAAGAATACAAGCGTCTTTTGCGCGAACGGATCGACACCTTGCGCGAAAACGCGGCAAACGCGGCGAAAAGCGTCGGGAAAAAGCCCGACGATGTTCGCATCGTTCTCGCAACCAAAACGCGAACAGCCGAAGAGATCAATTATGCCCTATCTTGCGGAATGACCGAAATCGGCGAAAACCGCGTACAGGAACTTTTGGAAAAATACGATGCGATCGACAAGAGCCGTTGCGAAAAGATCCATTTTATCGGAACCTTGCAACCGAACAAAGTAAAGTACATCGTCGACAAAGTCGACCTGATTCATTCGGTAAACAGTCGAAAGCTTGCCGATGAGATCAACAAGCAGGCGTTAAAGCGCGGTTTGGTCAAAGATGTTTTGATCGAAGTCAATGCGGCGGACGAAGAATCCAAAACCGGCATTGCCGAACGGGATCTGCTCGAACTTTTGGAATACGCAGCAACCCTTCCGGGTATACACGTTTGCGGTCTTATGGCGATCCCGCCGAAGCCCGAACCGATCGGAAATTTGCCGAATTGTTGCGAAAGTGTAAACAAATTGCAAATATGTGCCGATTCGAGAGGGTATTTTCAAAAAATCCGCCAATTATTCCTTGACATATCGGCAAAAAAAATAGATAATATCAGTATGGATATTTTATCTCTCGGAATGTCGGGAGATTACGTCGAAGCGATTGAAGAAGGATCCACCATGATTCGACCCGGTTGCGCGGTTTTCGGTGAACGCATCTATCCGCCGAAAACCGTTTAGGCGTTACACGCAAATTTGTATTTTATAGTTATTGGGAGGAAATAACCATGGGACTTTTTGATAACATTCTTAACAAAATAGCACCCGCCGAAGAAACCGATTACGAGGATCAGGGCTATCAACCCGAACAAAACGCGTATATTCCGCGTGACCCCCGTATTCCCGACCCGACCATGACCACGCAAACCACGCCGGTCGTTCCTTCGTCGCGTCCTTTGAACGGCGGCACGAGCATGACGGGCAGCGCCATCGAAATGAAGGTCGTAAAGCCCGAAAGCTTCAATGCCGTCGGTGAGATCGCCGATCTGCTCTTGGCGGGCAACACCGTGCTTTTGAATTTGGAAGAAACAAACAAGGAAACGACCCGTCGCCTTATCGACTTTATGACCGGCGTTGCGTATGCGATTCACGGTGATTTGCGCCGTATTGCCAACAACACCTACGTCGTTACCCCCAACAACGTTCGCGTTTCCGACAACGAGGAAGCCGACGGCTCTCTCGGCGACTCCACCACGGTATATTGATCGCGCATGAGCGTATTTACGATTCTGCGCTTTGCTGTCTGGACTGTTTTGCGCATTGTCGAGCTTTTGCTTTTGTTTCGTGCATTGCTTTCGTTTATCCCTTTGTCCGATCGGTTGTACGATGTCTTTTATATGCTGACCGAGCCTATGATATCGCCGATTCGTCGGCTTGCCGACAGACTCGGATTGAATCCGATGTTGCCGATCGACATTCCGTTTTTCATTACGTTTTTGCTGGTTTCGATTTTGGAAACGGTTGTGATGTGATATGCAAAAAGACGGATTTAACGAAACCCTATTGAAACGAAAAGCCGAAGACGCCGCAACACTTGCCCAACGACGCTGTGAGCCGACTTTTGTCGGCTTTCTGTCCGACGCCGAAAGAGTTTTTGTCGAACGGCAGGCGTCGTATGACCGAAGCGACTTGCGCGCCGTCTTTTTCGGCGGCTACACCGATGCCGACTATACGCTTGTCGGATATTTTCCGTCGTTTTTGTTTTATGACGAAAGCTATCGCGCTTGCGATGATTTTCCGATCACGCTGCTTTGTGCACGTGGGTCCGGCTTTCGCAAGCTGACGCATCGCGATTTTCTCGGATCGCTTATGGCTTTGGGAATCAAGCGCGAAACGGTCGGCGACATTCTCGTGTCCGAGGACGGTTTTTCGGCTTATATTTTTTGCTTGGATAAAACAGCCGAATATTTACGTGACAATTTTGTTGCCGCGGCAAACGATAAGATCATTTGCGAGATCTGCGACAAAAAATCCGACGAAATTCGTTTGCCCGAAAAGAAGTTCGAAGTTATCTCGGCAACCGTTTCCTCTCCCCGCTTGGACGCGATCTTGAGCGCTGCGCTCGGACTTTCGCGCGAGGAAGCTTCCCGCCGTATCGAAGCGGGAACGGTGTCGGTCGATCACGTTGTATGTTGCGACAAAGCGAAAACCTGTTCCGAAGGCATGCTTTTGTCGATACGACATCACGGGCGATTTTTGATAAACGGATTCGGCGATCGCAACCGACGCGACCGCTTGCGAATCGTTCTGCATCATTATATTTGACCCCCTTATTTGACCGCAAATGTTTGATACGATCGATTCCGCGCAGTCGGGTGCGCCGTTTTCGGCGTTTCCGATTTTTACATTTTTTCATTTTGATTTTCACTTATATTTTGCTACTGAGATGTGGAGGTGCTGACACATGATAAACCCACAAGAGCTGAAAAATACCGACTTTTCGAAAGGCTTTAAGGGCTACAGTTGTGCCGAAGTCGATCGCTACGTCGACTACGTTGTGGAACAATATACCG
>CAYNXA010000229.1:0-3708 GCA_964401015.1 uncultured Oscillospiraceae bacterium | reverse complement strand
GGGATCATTACAAAGAAGGTATGTTTATCATCGGCGACGAAGAAGACGGCAAAGAATGTTTCGCGCTCCGTCCGATGACCTGTCCGTTCCAGTATCAGGCATTCCTGAACCGTGCGCGCTCGTATCGTGACCTGCCGATGCGCTTAAACGAAACATCGACCCTTTTCCGTAACGAAGATTCGGGCGAAATGCACGGACTTATCCGCGTACGTCAGTTCACCATTTCCGAAGGACACCTTATGTGTACACCCGACCAATTGGAGGACGAATTCAAGCGTTGCTTGGAGCTGACCCGTTATATGCTGACGACCATCGGACTCGAAGAGGACGTTTCGTATCGCTTCTCGCAATGGGACCCCAACGACCGCGAAAAGTATATCGGCACACCCGAACAATGGGACGAAGCGCAGACCGTCATGAAGAATATTCTCGACGATATCGGCATCGATTACAAGATCGGTATCGGTGAGGCGGCATTCTACGGTCCGAAGCTCGATATCCAGATCAAGAACGTTCACGGCAAGGAAGATACCCTCATCACCATTCAGATCGACCAAATGCTCGCCGAAAAGTTCGGCATGGAATATGTCGACAAAGACGGTTCGAAGAAGAATCCTTACATCATCCACCGCACCTCGATCGGCTGTTACGAAAGAACGCTTGCCCTCTTGATCGAAAAATACGCGGGTGCGTTCCCGACGTGGCTCTCGCCCACACAGGTTAAGATTCTTCCCATCAGCGACAATCAGCGCGAATACGCCGATTCGGTCTATAAAACATTGCGCGCCGCCGGTATCCGTTGCGAAATCGATACTCGCAACGAAAAGATCGGCTATAAGATTCGTGAAGCACAGCTCGAAAAAGTGCCGCATATGCTGGTTATCGGTCAAAAAGAAGTCGACGAAGCAAAAGTTGCCGTTCGCTCGCGCAAAGAGGGTGACAAGGGCGCCATGTCGGTCGACGAATTCCTCGACATCGTTTTGCGCGAAGTGCGCGAACGCACGTTGAACGTATAAGACCCGTTTGCTTTTGCAAACAACTCGGATTCAAGAATATAAATCTATCGAATACGCAACTGTAATAAAGCCCCTGTCGTTCACGACAGGGGCGTGCGGCGTCGGACTTTCCGTTCGACGTTTTTCGCCGTTTTTCATACATTTTCCGTTCATTGCGAGGTACTCATGTCGTTACTCAAAAATCCCGCCGCCCACCTTTTGGTGCGCGCACTCGAAAAAGAAAAAGAATACCGAAGTCTTTCCGAATCGCTGAGTCATTATTCGATCGAACGCTTCCGTCAGCCGCCCGCTTATGTCATCGGACTTTCGGATACTCCGCTTTGTGTGCTTGCCGCCGCCGTTTGTGATAAAGTAGCGACAATCGACGAATATGCGGGCACTTCCGTTCTACTCTTTCCCGATGATAAGAGTGCGGCGTACGCGTCGGAATTGCTGTCCGAACTGTGTGACGACGTGTACCTTTTTCCGTTGCGCGAATTTGTCTTTCATAATGTCGAAGCATTCTCGCACGAATGGGAATACACACGTCTGGAAGTTTTGCAAAAGATTCGTGACGGAAAGGCAAAAATCGTTGTTTCCACGCCCGAAGCGGCACTTTCTCTCCTCCCTCCGGAGGACAGCTTTGCCGAAGCATTGACTCTCTCGGTCGGCGACGAAATGGCGGTCGACGTCCTTTTGCGCCGCTTGGTGCGGCTCGGTTACACCGAATGTGATACCGTCGAGGGTAAAGGGCAATTTTCCCACCGAGGCGACATTGTGGACATTTTCCCGCCCGAAGAAGAAATGCCCTTGCGATTGGAGTTTTACGGCGACGAATTGGACGCTTGCGGCTTTTTCGATGTCATTACCCAACGCCGCGTCGAAAACGTTTCGACGTTTACTCTTTCCGTTTCACGTGAGCTGATTCTGTCGGACGAGCAAAAAGAGCTGTGTCTCGGAACGGTGGACGAACTGATTCAAAAAGCCGAAAAACGCTTGCAAAAGTACCGAAAAAACGGTGAAAAATTGGAAGTGCTCACCGTCGAAACCACCGTCGAAAAGCTAAAGAACGAACGAAACGGCATTGAGGACGGAACGCTTCCCTGTTTGGACAAATATCTTCCCCTTTTGAACCCCGACGGAAAATGCCTTTTGTCGTATATCGGGGGCGCCCTCTTTGTTGCCGAATATCAAAAATGCATCGAAAGCTTGAAAAGTGCTCACTGGCAGATGAACGAAAATGTTTTGTCGCTCCTGTCGGCGGGTGAACTTTCGCCCGATTGCACGAATTTTATTTGCGAACGAAGCGTTCTCGACGATCTTTTGTCCCATCGTCCGTCTGTCATCACGGGTATTTTTACCTCCCACGTCGATATCGATGTATCGGGCATTTACAATTTTGTTGCCAAACAAACCACCCCGATCGGCAAAAGCTTCGACGTTTTGTGCGACGATTTGGAAAACTATACGGCAACACAATATCAAACGGTCTTGGTCTTTCACAGCGAACGGGCGGCAAGTACGTTTTCCGACCAATTGTGCGCCAAAGGGATTCGGGCGATCCCGTCGACGATGGCGGGTATTTCTTCGCTCGATTCGGCGGGCGGCGTTGCTTTTTGCGTATACGACAAGACGCTGTATCACCGTATGCGCGGATTTGAATTGACCAACGCCCGCTTTGTGATCTTGACCGAAGGGGCACAAAGTTTTGCGCCGACACGCGAACGAAAGCGGTCGGCACGCTCGCAAAAAACAAGCGGTCAAAAAATTCTTTCGTATCAAGATCTGCGTGTCGGCGATTACGTGGTGCATACGGTACACGGTATCGCCCGCTACGAGGGACTCAAAACCATGGCGGTCGACGGAGTAACACGTGATTATATCATGCTGCAATACGCAGGAAGCGACGCCCTGTACATTCCCATCGACCAAATGGACCGAATCTCACGTTATGCCGGCGAGGGCGAAGCCGTTCGGCTTTCGAGTATGTCCTCGAAAGACTGGCAAAAGACAAAAGCAAAAGCCAAAAAAGCGGCAAAAGACATGGCAAAACAGCTCATCGATCTGTACGCGATGCGCTCCCGCCTTGCGGGCTATGCGTTTTCGCCCGATACCGAATGGCAAAAAGAATTCGAAGAAGCGTTCGAATACGAAGAAACCGACGGTCAGCTGGACGCCGTAAACGAGATCAAGCACGATATGGAACAGCCGCACCCGATGGATCGTCTTTTGTGCGGCGACGTCGGATTCGGAAAAACCGAAGTGGCATTGCGCGCGATCTTCAAATGTGTCACCGACGGCAAACAAGCGGCGATCTTGGTACCGACGACCATTCTCGCCATGCAACATTACCAAACGACTCTCGCACGTATGAAAGGCTTCCCGATCAAGATCGAAATGCTTTCGCGGTTTTGCAAACCGAAAGAAGCCGCCGCCGTCATCAAACGCTTGGCAAGCGGCGAAACCGATATCGTTGTCGGCACGCATAAACTTCTCGGAAAAAACATTGTATTCAAAAATCTCGGATTGCTCGTTGTCGACGAAGAACAGCGGTTCGGCGTGGCGCACAAAGAACGGTTGAAAGAAATGTCGCGACAGGTCGACGTATTGACCCTTTCGGCAACGCCGATCCCCCGCACGCTGAATATGGCAATGGCGGGTATTCGCGATATGTCGATACTCGAAGAACCGCCGACCAACCGCTATCCCGTAC
>CAYNXA010000228.1:0-3708 GCA_964401015.1 uncultured Oscillospiraceae bacterium | reverse complement strand
GTATGCACGCCGCTTCCTTCATCAAGGCTAACCCCGACCAACGTCGCGGCAAACAAATTTCCGTAAAGCGCTTGCTTGGTCGTGAGGGACACGGCGTCATCAAGTGCAAGCGTCGTTCCTGCCGTAAACGAAAGGGTCACACCGTCGGGAATTTGCGTCGATTCGCTCAAAGTCGATTTCTTCAAAAGCAAGATCGTGTCGCCGTTCTTTGCCGCCGCCAGTGCCGCCGAGAAGTTTTGATAATCGGTTACACCGATACGCGCTTCGGCGGTAACGGTGTTTTGAATCGTCGAAGAGGGCTGAAGTTTATACGAGGCGTAGGCTCCGTAAGGAACGTAGGCGGAAGAAGCGCCGCCTGTCGGGAAGCCCGCTATCGCATCGAAGCCCGATTCGGACGCGCTTGCGCTTGAAATTTCATACGAAGTGCCGCTCGATTCGCCGAGGATTTCGAAATAAGCTCTTCCGATATAAACTGTTTCGGCAGGCGAATCGGTATGCCATGTGGCGGCATAAATCCCGTCGGATGTCACAAGCGGACAGCTGTCGACACCGACAAGTGCACTCACACCGTTCGCGTAGGTAAAGCCGTCAAGCCGTAACGCCGAAGCGTCATATTTCAAACCGAAATAGCCGCCTTGTGCTACCGCGCCTTTATGATAAACATCTGCACAAACGCTCGTTTTGTCTGCATGCAATACTTCAAAAACGATCTGCGCCCAAACGCTTTCGTTTTTAACAAGCACATACATGCCGTCGGCATACAACGTAAGCGGAATTGCCGTGCCGTTCGGAGTAAGCTCGGAAACAAACCGAGCGTTTTCGCCGTCGATTCGGTAGAGCCGCAACGATTCGCCGTCGGAAAGATCGGCTGTATATACGTAATCGGGAATATAGGCAAAAATTCCGTGTTCAAAAGCGGATATTGCTGTGTTTCCCTCGTCTTTGGCAGCGACGCGGAAAGCAAGAACGGTATGTGCCGATTGCGAAAGAACGGGGTCGATTGTCGGGAGAGCGTCGGCTGTCGCTTTGATTGCCGCGTTTTCGGAATCGTCCAACGACACGCCGTCAAACGATACCGACGCAAGTTGGTTTGCCTCCAAATTGTCGAGGTCGGCAAGACGCGGCGCGCGCGGCACCCATACGGCATATAACGTCACGTTCTTTTGGGGCGTATACGTCATTTTTCCGTCAAGCGCGTTTTTATCTTCGCTCCAACCGCGGAAGATCGTATCGCCGTTTGAATATTCGCCGTTATGCGGATACGGAAGCGAAACAGTCTTGTTTGCCGTTTCGATGATACTTGCAGGAGTCGTGCCGACGCCGCCGTTCAGGTCGAACGTCAAGACACAACTGTTGTGCCACGTGATCTCAATCGTTTGCGTGTTTGTCGGTGTTGAAAGTTTCAAGCGATAGATTCCGTCCGCATCGGCGGGCAAATACGCACCGTCGACAAAAGGCAACCGTCCGCCTACGGGGCTCAAAATCAAGCTCGGCTGTGCGGCGGTGAGAGTGGCTTGGTCGACGGAAACGGTGCCGCCCGCCGCCGATTTGATAAGATATTGCGGTACGCTTGTGTTGCTTGCCGTAAAGCCCGCGCCCAAACCATTATTGAAAATCGCTACTTTCATGCCCGAGGCGTGGGTGAAGGGTTGACTTTCCTTTACGGTAAGCGTTTTATTTGAAAAAGTACCGCCGTTTATGATATAAAAAAGATTGCCGTAAACGGTCACCGCGTCATATCCGCTTCCCCAGTTGAGATTGGAAGTAACGGTGCCGCCGTCGATTTCGATAAGAGCATAGCCTGCTTTGCTCTCCGAACCGAGCGTTCCTTTGTTCATTCCGAAAAGATTCATTTGATTGAACGTACCGCCCGCGACCGTATGGCGAACGCTGTCAATCGTGCCGCCCAAGTAGCCGGTCAAATAGAAATTGCCGCTTGTTGTGTCGGTTTTGAATTTTTCGGTAAAAACCAGTTCTTTTCCCGAAAAATATTTGGTCACGTTGTTTAGCTTTACCGTCACATCGTCAAATGTGACTTTTCCGCTCTTGAAAAAGAGCGTGCCGCTTTGCAGAAGTTTGTCGCTGCCCGCACCGACCGCGCCGGTAATTGTCACATTTCCGCGTCCCGACGGGTCGGAAAAAGCGCCGTCGTTGCCATTGTCGTCGGGCGTAAATTCGCCCGAAACGATAGCTTTGCCGCCGTCCGCACCGAGAGCGGCAAAAGCCGCCGAAAGCGAAGTGTACGGAACATAGGTGTGGCTTTTATAGGTCACCGTCGCGGCGTTTGACAGAAATACCGTGCGCTCGCCGTCGATCGTATAGACTTGCGGCAACACTTTTTTCCACGTAACGGTTTTGGTTATTGCCGCGGTTGGCGCGGTATTCAAGGTGAGCGAATAGCTTCCGTCGGCGTTTGCAGCAAGCTCGGTTCCGTCGACGATCGGCATATAGCCCGCGTTCGGGGTAAAGATAAGGCGCGGCGCGCTTGCTGTAAGTGTGGTCTGGTCGACGGTGACGGTGCCGCCGGCTGCCGATTTAACGAGATATTGCGGTACGGTCGTATCGGCTACTGTAAAGCCCTCACCCAAAGCGCTGTTGAAGATCGCGACTTTCATGCCCGAAACGTGGTTCAGACTGCTTTCGCTCGTGGAAGCGTAATTTCGCACATAAAGCGATTTGTTCGAAAAGTTTCCGCCGTTTACGACGAGAAAGAGATTTCCGTATACGGTCTGTTTGCCCCAACCGGTTCCCCAGTTGAACGAACCGGTAAAATCACCGCCGTTAATTTCAATAAGTCCGTAGCCGAGGGCGGTTTCCGAGCCGATCGTGCCGCCGTTTACACCGCAAAAGTTCACAACGCCGAATTTGCCGCCCGCGATCGTATGGTGCAGGGAGGTGGTATTGCCGCTGAAGAAGCCCGCGATCAGCAAATTATGGCTACCGTCGCTTTTGGTCTTGAATTTTTCGGTGATAACGACTTCTTTACCCGATATCTGTTGACTTTGACTGCCGACGTCAAGGGTAATATCGTCCAAGATCACTTTGCCGTTTTTGAAGAACAGAACGCCTTTTTGCACGATCGTGTCGTTTTGCGCGCCGACGGCACCGGTGATTGTCACCGTTCCGCGCCCCGACGGGTCGTTAAAGGCACTTGTGCCGCTGTCGCCTTGTACATCGCTCGGCGAAAATTCGCCCGAAACAATCGCATTACCGCCGTCGGCACCGAGAGCGGTAAAAGCCGCTGTCAGCGAGGTATACGGAATATAGCTTTCGCCGCCGTAGGTGACGCTTGCGGCGTTTGACAAGAATACCGTTCGCTCATTGCCGACGGTGTAGACTTGCGGCGTGCTTTCCGCCGTCGCCGTAAGTCCCGTAAAGCCGACCGAAGAAATTACTGTCAGCAAAGTCAACATAAAACTCAACAGACGGGTCGAAAAGAATTTTCTCGACCGTTTTTTTGCTTTTATCATTCGAATCATTTGCTCCTTTCCGCTTTCCGAAAACGGCTCTTATGCATTTGCCGCGGGCTTTACGCAAAATTCATATACGCCCGATGTTACTTCATAGCAAGCGCGTCCGTCGGTATAGCCGACATACGCGATATCGGCATTGTCGGAAGCGATCGTCTTGCCGCCCTCGGTGATGATTGAATCACTTTCGGCGGGAAGCATGACGGTTGCCGTCGTGTTGGCGGGGACGGTACACGTA
>CAYNXA010000227.1:0-3735 GCA_964401015.1 uncultured Oscillospiraceae bacterium | reverse complement strand
TTCGTAAATTGCTCATAGCCCGTCGTTCTCCTCGGTGTGCGCTTTGCGGCTTTGGTTTTGCCCTTTTGCGGGTCAATCTTCTTCGTCGTATACTTCTTTTGCGTTATCGATATACAAAATGCCGTCCAAATGGTCGTTTTCGTGGCATAAACAGCGACCGTACAGATCGCTTCCCGTATAGCGAAAAAGATTACCGTTGCGGTCTTGCGCTTCGACGGTTACGGTCTTGGGACGGACGGTCGTGCCGCATTTGCCGGGAATCGAAAGGCAACCCTCGATTTCTTCCTGCCGTCCTTTTTTCTCGACGATCTTCGGATTGATAAATTCAATGATCTCGTTTTGCCCTTCTTCGACACCGATATCGATGATAAAGATCCGACGCAAAATGCCGACTTGCGGTGCGGCAAGTCCGACGCCTCCTGCATGAATCAGCGTATCGCGCATATCGTCCAGCAAGGTCAAAATTTTCGGGGTGATCTCGGTGACTTCGCGGCACTGCTTGCGCAAAACGTCGTCGCCGATCTTTACAATATTCAATAAAGCCATGATTCTTTCGTTCGTCCTTTCGGGTTTGATTTTGTTTTGTTCGATTTGTCGGTTTCGGTTATGCGGAGCGAGCCTTTCGCGCTACAACATCGACGGATTGATATCCACCGAAACGTATACGTCATCGGAGCCTGCCGAAAATTCGGCGAACAGCTTTTGCAAAAGCTCGCGCGTGCGAGCATCACGATGACATTTGATGATATACCGCAGGCGATATTGCCCGCCGAGCTTATAGATCGACGCTTCAAACGGACCGAACACGATCAGTTTTACGCCCGCAAATTCGCTTTTGGCATATAAATCCAATCGTTTTCCGAAAGCGTCGGCAACATTTTTGACCAGTGATTCATTTTCACCCGAAAACAAAAAACAGGCAAGGTCACAATACGGCGGAAAGATCGCCGCGCGGCGAAGATGAATTTCTTCTTCGTAGAATTGCTCGTAATCTTGCGCCGCCGCCTGCAAAAGCACCGTGTTTTCGGGACAGTAGGTTTGTATAACGGCACGTCCCGCTTTTTTGCCGCGTCCCGCCCGCCCCAGCACTTGCGTGATCAGCGAGAACGTTTTCTCATTGGCGCGGTAATCGCACAAATAAAGCGACGAATCGGCAAGCACGACCCCCACCAACGTTACGTCGGGAAAATCGTGACCTTTGGTCACCATTTGCGTGCCGATCAAAATATCGGCGTCGCCTTTGCGAAAAGAAGTCAAGATCTCTTCGTGCGAGTGTTTGCCGGAGGTGGTGTCGGCGTCCATACGAAGAATACGTGCCGACGGAAAACGTTCGGCAAGCTCGTCCGCCAGCGTTTGAGTTCCGTTGCCGAGAAAGATCATATGCTCACCGCCGCAAGTCGGGCAAACTTTCGGAACAGCCGCCGTATGGCCGCAATAATGACAAACCATTTTGTCACCCATGCGATAGCGTCCGCCGTATTTATGATAGGTCATCGAGACCGAGCAATGCGGGCATTGCATGGTATAGCCGCAGGAGCGGCAAGTCAAGAGCGAATGATAGCCGCGACGGTTGATAAACAAAATCGTTTGTTCTCCGCGCGCGAGATTTTCGTGAATTTCATCGACCAGTACCCGCCCGAGCATGGAGGGAAAAGCACCTGCCGCAAGCGAACCGACAAAGCCGCTTTCGGGTTTCATATCGTAAACCGTCACGTCGGGCAATTTTGCCGAACCGTAGCGATTTTTCAAAGAAATCAGCGTATACACGCCGCTTTTGGCTTTATAAAAGCTCTCGATTGACGGCGTTGCCGAGGCAAGCAACATCAAAACGTTGTTTTGCGCACAGCGAAAGCGGGCAATATCGCGAGCATGATATTTGGGGGACATATCCGATTTGAACGAACTTTCCTGCTCTTCGTCCAAAACGATAAGCCCCAAGCGTTTTGTCGGCGCAAACACCGCCGAACGGGTGCCGATGACGATATCGGCATCGCCCGAAGCGATCTTTTGCCAAGCGTCGGTCTTTTCGCCGACCGAAAGTGCCGAATGAATGACGGCGATCCGATCGCGATAACGCCCCGCGAAAATGCCGACGGTTTGCGAAGTCAGCGCAATTTCGGGGACAAGATAAATGACCTGCCGTCCGCTTTCCACAACGCGGTCGATGGTTTTTAAGATGACGTTTGTTTTGCCGCTCCCGGTCACGCCGTAAAGAAGCGCCGCGCGCGGCGCGTTCGTATCGTACAAGTCGCATAAGGTGCGATAGGCGTGCTCTTGTTCGTCGGAAAGCGTGAAATCTTCGGTCGGGGGAATCTCTTCAAGTTTGTACGGACTGCGATATTCTTTTACCGCGACAAATTCCGCGCCGCCTTTTTTACACAATTCTTTGGCAACGCTCTCGCCCGCCTCGGACAGCGCACACAATTCGGACAGCGGCAACATACCGCCGTAATCGTAAAGCCGAAGGAGCATGGTCTTTTGCTTTTCGGAAAAGCGTTTTTTGCCGCCCTCTTGCGAAAGAGCAAGCATTTCTTCGTCCGACAAAAGCAAACGGATATAGCGATCGCATTTTTGATTTTCGCGATAGGTCGAATCGGTGCGTTTGACGAGATAGCCCGCTTTTACCAGCGCGCCGACGCCGCTTTTGGCATATTTTCCGAATTTGTCGGTCAGCTCGCGCACCGTTACTTTTTCATGCGTGGCGATATAACACAAAAGGTCATACGACGTATCGTTTAATTTTTCGTATAAGGCGTCGGAAAGCGAAAGCCCCGGCGATACTTCGTAATATTCTTTTATCCGCAGTGAAATACCCGACGGAATCACACAGCGCAATGCCTCGCCGTAGGTGCAAAAGCACAAATCGCGGATATAACGGCAAAGCGCCAATTGTTCGTCGGAAAGGGTCACGCTTGCGTCGGGAATTTCCGAAATAGGTTTTACGCGCGCGCAGTCAAGCATCCGTCCCACCGAAACGATGAGCCCGGTTTTGGCAATATTTCCGCCGCCGAATGGAACGACGCACAAGCGACCGGGACGCGCCTTTTCGCGCAAATGCGGGGGAATCTCATAGGTGTAGGCGGCATCCAATTTGTAAATGACGTCGAGTAAATGTACCCTTGCGTATAACGTTTCGGTCATGCGCGTCCCCCCTCTCCCACTTTTTGTTTGTTTCGGTTGCGCTGTCTGTTTCGATCGGTCGTCGCAGAACCGATGCGCCGTCCCCGCCGATACAAAGTGCGGCTATGCGCGTGTGCGTGACGATTCATAACGCGGTCTTGCGCCACCAGTCGATGTTTTTCGAAGTCTCGACACAGTCGACCGTCTTATAGCAGAAGAAGGCTGCAAGAAAGAAATTTTGTGCAAAAATTCCCCTTTTACAACCTTTCCCGCTCCGATCTTCTTTTTTCGGCAGAACGTTTACGCTCCGACGCCTTCGATGCCGTTTTGACCGGCATGCAGCGCTCTGTCCAGCGTTTTTTCTTCAAGACAGATGTCACCCGAATGGAGTTTGCGAATTGCAACCTTGACCGCCTTGTTTTCCATGGTCTCTTTCTTGGAAACGATTCCGTTGTCCGAAAGAGTGTCCGGTTCGTCGGTGCTCATCGCGCCGGTAACATTGGTGATGTAGCGTGCGCTTTTGGCGGTGGCGATCACCAAAATATAGCGGTTGAATTTTCCTTTTGTCAATTCGTTGATCGACGGTTTTACCATAATGCTTTCTCTCCTTATTTT
>CAYNXA010000226.1:0-3747 GCA_964401015.1 uncultured Oscillospiraceae bacterium | reverse complement strand
GCACCGCACACAGGGCAAATCGGCTCGACAGGTTCACCGTGAACGTAACCTGTTGCCTCGGCTCTGCGGATGTCGGGGTGATCGGGTATTCCGTATGCCGTGTTAATCACCTGCCTCTTTTGCCTTTATGTATCCGAGGATTCTTGCGGACAGCCAGCCTTGCATTGTTGTGAAGCCCTCGGCGGCAACTATCTTTTTCAGCTTGATATAGTCCTCGTCCTCAAGGCGGCAATACAGGCGGCAGGTGAGCCTGTGACCGTCACGCTTCTTTCGCTTCTTCGCAAGGGCTTCGGGGTCGAACGCTGTGTACAATGCTTCCAGCGCGTCCTTGCGAAGCTCAACACCGTATGCGTCGCCATTTTCGGCCTTGCTTTGCACGGTTTTGTCGTACTTGGGATAGAGATGCCTGACGACATCCACCATGTCTTTGACAATCAGATTTTTCGACAAGCGCAATTCTCTTAATTCGTCTGACATACACGCTCCTTTCAGGCTTGACGAATTGAAGCCTTTCTGCTATTCTTGAATAAAGCTGTTTTCGCTTTGGCCGTTCCCGGGTGCTGCCGGGGCGGTCTTTTTTCTTTGTAGCCGTTTTAATGCTATCGGTGTTCAAATATTTGCTCATATCTGCTATAATCAAGTCATCACAATTCAGGAGGTCTGTACCATGATGATTGATAAAGCGTTCCGCAATATGCTTGATTTGCTTATCGCCGCTGAACCTGATATGCCGAGGAATGCATTCTCCTACGATGCGATATGCGAGCTGACCGCTCTTGACGAGGACGATATGTATCCCATAGCAAAAGGTCTTGTTGCTCAAGGACTTGCAGAAAGTGCAAAATACTATGACGGTCCTGACATGGGCATTGCTTTGACCCAAAAGGGACTATGCTACAAAGAACTGCTGGGGTTGGAACGGCGCGATAGATGGCTTGAACGTCTTTGGGGCTTTTTGAGCGGCGCAGTCCTTGCCACCATACCGTGGTTGCTTGGGTGGCTTGCGGTCTAACCTATCGGAGCGCCGAATATAAGGCGCAACGTCAGGGAAACGCCTACACATCCGATAGTCGCCCAAATGCAAAACCGTGTCCAGCTACTCATGATTCATCACCACCTTTCGTCATATACGCACAGCAAAGTGCTCAAAAATAACCAAGCTTGCTCAGTAGCCAAAGTGACGTAAGTACACTTGTCGTAATGCTGAGTACGATTTTCAACAGAACAACCCACAAGCGTTCATCGTCTTCGATGGGCACTTTTTTGTACCCGTTATCCACAAACTCCACCCCCTTTCAGTGCCTGCTCCGCTTTCCATGCCTCGTATCTTGCGACATTGTCCGGGTTCTCCCAGTAGCGCAGATAATCCTCTGCCAAATCGGCTATGATCTCTTTCTTTACGCAATCAGGCACAAGGTCGAAGTTGATCCTAATCTTTTCAGATTCGAGCATAATTAACCTCCAATTGCCCAAACTCAAAGGTTTTGTTTAACGGTTAAACGCGGTCGGGATAAAAAAGCTGGTCCAAAGATGTATTTAATGCTTTGGCCAGTTTCCCGAGCGTCTTCATGGTAGTTGATGTTTCTCTGCCACTCTCAAGTCCGCTGATTATTGCCCTGCTTACACCACTTTTTTGCGACAGCTCTTCTTGCGTGAGTCGTGCCTGTTCCCTCAGCTCTTTAATTCTGTAGCCCATTTTTTCACCTCCTCAGCCGTTTAACTGTTAAACAGTGTACACCACTTAAAAGCGGCTGTCAAGTTTTTTTGACAAAAATGTTTAAAAATTTGTTCATCCCCATTGACATTCCGTTTTTTGTTTTGTATAATTTTTTATACAAGCGAGGTGTCAATATGAATTTGGGTGAATATGTAAAACAATATAGAGATGAGCATAATTTGTCACAGCGTGCATTTGCAGAGCTGTGTGGTGTATCTAACGGATATATAAGCTTGATCGAAAGAGACGAGATTGATAAGCGTACCGGTAAGCCCTCTAAGCCCAAAATTGATAGTCTAATGGCTATTGCAAAAGGCATGGGATTAACACTCCAAGAGTTGGTCGACGCTGTCGATGTGGATATACCGGTTGATTTGGGTCCGATTAAAGTAAAAACGCCCACCCTCGTTATCGAGGATGAGCGTACAGTAGAGTTTATACAGTTGTTTTCGCAGTTGTCTCCTGCTGAACAGGACTTTTTTCTCGCTCAGATAAAAGGTGTTTTATCGTCTCGATAATTGCATCTTGATATGCCGCTGTTAAACACTGAAATGCAACAGCGGCTTCCGCGGCTTTTGAATTGGCATCAAGTATCATGTTATGCAGCTCCTTTTAATGATTTTCGGTACTGCCGGCAGTGATGAATATATTATATCAAACTATTTACAAATTGGATAGACTTCGGAAGATTATTCCGATTGAAGTATAGGAGGTCTGTTTATATGCCTTTCTGCAAGAGATGTGAGAAAAAAGTGTCGATATTTGACGTTGACCCTTTTGGGCTTTGCCCCGAATGTTCCAGAGCAACCGATCCCGACTATGTAGGAGCAGAACAAGCCGCTCGGGTATTGCGTGAGGATGCTGCAAAGAAACGCGCCGCACTTGAACAGGCCTATGCCATCGGAGATTTGCCGGAATTGCCGTGCTTGGAACACAAGACACTCAAATTGAGGGGCAATTCTCTAACTTTCATAACTAAGAAGAAAAATGTGTCTATTCCGTTGCAAAACATAGCGAGTTTTTCTCTCCAACGGGCAGGTCATGCCGCGACTGGTACAATTACCGTGCAACTCCAAAAGGGAAATGACGCATTTATTTCCTTTGGCGTTTTAGGCGCGGTGGGGTTTGGCAGTGAGATGAGTGCATTATATGAAGCCAAGCATGAAGAACTTGCCGAACTCTACGAAAAGTACATCCTTGAAAAGCTCGGCACTCCGCAAGTCGTTCGCACTGCTTCGCAAGGCGCGGAAGCTGTACCTACAATAAATGACCTGCGCGCGTTGAAAATGCTTGTGGATGAGGGCGTGCTCACAGAAGAGGAGTTTACTGCAAAGAAGAAACAACTGTTGGGAATTTGAAACCCAGCAGACCTGAAAGCACGAGGAAACAGGCCTATGGCAAAGAAAAAAGAACAGCCGTCATCGCCCATTTTGGGCGTAATATATGCGCGGTACTCCTCGCACAATCAGAAAGAGGAGAGCATTGAACAGCAGGTTGAGGAATGCACCGAATTTGCAAAGGCAAACGACATCACCATAATTGACGTTTATGCCGATAAAGCTATCTCCGGCCGGACAGATCGCCGCAACAGCTTCCAGCGGCTTATGCGTGACGCCGAAAAGAAAAAGTTCTCCGTGGTTGTTGCCTACAAGTCAAATCGCATATCTCGCAATATGCGTAATGCCCTCTCTACGCAGTACCACCTTGAACAGCTTGGTGTACGCATTATCTACGCAAAAGAGGGGTTTGATGATACTGCGGCAGGGCGGTTTGCGCTCAGGACAATGATGAATGTCAATCAGTTTTATTCCGAGAATATGGCCGAGGACATACGGCGCGGTATGCGGGATAATGCTCAAGCCTGTAAAGTTAATGGCACTCTGCCGTATGGTTATAAAAAGGGCGAGGACGGCAAATATGCGATTGATGAGCCACGCGCGGCAATCGTCCGAGAGATTTTCAATCGGGTGCAAAAAGGCGATAGGTATATTGAGATTATCAATGATCTGAACTCGCGCGGAATAAAGACC
>CAYNXA010000225.1:0-3761 GCA_964401015.1 uncultured Oscillospiraceae bacterium | reverse complement strand
CCCACGCTGTACAGATACAGTTCGTTTTGCTTTCGGTAACACCGTCGGGAGCTTCGGTCTTATCGTTGGACATTACCGAATAGAACTGGAGATCTTCATTCATATCCTGAACGCCCTTGAAGCCGAGGACATTGGTGTTCATGATCTTACCGTAAAGTTCGTTATAGCTGTCGGCGGAATAATCGAAGAGATCATGGTCGAAGCCCATAACGCCGACGTTACTGAGGGTGCCTTTGTACTTCCATACGTTTTCCCATGCGGTTTCTTCCCAAAGATCGGGGTCGGCATAGTTGCGTCTGGATTGCATGAGAAGTGGCTTGGGTTGCGATACGTCACCGTAGCAGCCGATGGTAAAACCGTCTGCCGAAGCGGTGATCTGCCCGCGGTAAGTACCGCCGCGTTCAAAGAGATAGCTGGTGCCCTTCTTGGGGAAACGAATCTTGGCATTCAAGCCGGCAATCGTTTTCAATGCTTTTTCAGGCGAAAGACCGTCGTTATCGTCATCACCGTTCTTTTCGGAAATGTAATAGGTCTTGCCGGTCATACGGTCGCCGTAAATATCTGCCGTATTGGGTGTGCCGAGAACATCTTTTTTCATCTGTTCGGCAACAGTATCGATACCGCGACGAATCGCATCTGCCGACAGGGTTTGCGATTGATCGTACAGAGCCGTCATATAATCCTTGTAATTGGTACCGGTAAGCACGTATTCGGCTTCGCCGGTCGATGCCGTCCACGAAACGTTTTCGTCACCGCAAGCGGCGAGGATTTGGCTCTTTGCCCAATGTCCTTCAACGTCGTTAAAGGCAAGTTCGCCCGCACCGTTGGGTTCTCTTCCGAGGAAACGGTTCACCATGGTAACCACTTCCGCACGGGTGATGTTGTTATCGGGTTTGAATGTACCGTCATCATAACCGAGAACGATATTGTTCGAAACGGCAAAGAAGATCGCTTCGCGATACGGATTGGCTTTCTTCACGTCCGAGAACGAACGAAGCTTCGTTGCGGTCGAGACGCCGGTCACGCCGGCAACTTCATAAATAAGCTGAGTAAATTCGCCGCGGGTGATCTTGGCGTCGGGTTCAAACGTGGTACCGCCGTTAGACGAAACCTTATCGAGGAAGCCCATACGCTGGAACATACCGATATAAGGTTCATACCACGAACCGGAAGCCACATCACGGAACGTCGAGGTAACCTTACCCTTGATGCGGTTTTCGTCAACCATAAGGCGAACGAGCAACGTAACCGCTTCGGCTTTGGTCATGTTATTTTGCGGAGCAAAACGACCGTCGCTGTATCCGGCAACATAGTGTGCATTGCGGTTGATCTCCACCTGCATAACATCGACGACCGTAACAGTCGATTCGCCCGCGTTCAACTGGTAGATTCCCGTTTCACTGGTTTGCTTCGTGCCGTTGATCACAGCACTTTCGGCGGGAACACCGTAGACATTCGAAATCAAAAAGCCCGTCAATTTGTCGCCGTCAAATTGCGGCTGGCAAAGAGCGTCTGTGGTACGAACGACGTAGTCCGCCGCGCCTTGCGCCATATTTACGGCTGTTTTCGTGTCGGTGATTACGATTTTTCTACCGGTGACTTTGCCGGTGCCGAGCGTGATGGCATTGTTGAATGTACCGCCGTTGAGCGCCATAACAACGCTACCGTTAATGGTCGCGCCGTTTTCAGCACCGAATACGGTATTTCCGAACGTACCGCCGTTTACCGTGAGATAAACGTTGCCGTTGATCGTGCCGCCTACGGAACCCGCAACGAGCGTATCAAACTCACCGTCGTTTACCGTAAGTTTGGTGTCACCGGTAAGCGTACCGCCTACCGAGCCCGCAACGAGCGTATCGGCTGTAATGTCATCGACAGTCATCGTCGCAACCGTATCCTTTGCCGTATGACCGTCGATCGTTCCGGCGGCAACGGTGGTGTAGATACCGCCGTTCAGTACAACGCTGCCCGAACGGCCGTCTGCCGTACCGAGCGCAATCGAAGGAGGATTGGGATATTCGATGATGTTGTCGGCATCTTTCACATACCGTTCGGTATGATAGGTGTCGAATTCGTTATAGGTATTGAATTCGTAACCGCTCGTCAACAAATACGCACCCGCGTCCAAACGAAGGTTTACGAAATCCATGTACAAATCGCCGCCGAGTTCCACTTCCTTGACCGGCGCTTCTTCGGTGCCCGAAAAATCGACAAGGTTGCCTTGCGATTTGGTTCCGATACCGATCACGGTGATTTTTCCGCGTCCTGCCGTATCCTTGTATTCGCCGAGATTCAACGTACCGGTGAATACGATGTTACCGCCGTCCTTGCCGAGTGCTTTCACCGCCTCGTCGAACGTCTTATAGGTTTTGTAACTCGAACCTTCGTACGAGATCTTGCCGAACGAGCTGACAAAAGCCGTCGGGACTCCGTCGAATTCGATCACTTCCGCCGTTGCGGCAGCCGAAGCCGAAAGCGGAATCGTACCGAGCGTTGTGGCAAATGCCAGCGCAGCGGCAAAAAGTCTGTTTGCTTTCATGTTTTTCTCCTTTTGAAAAAAGATGGATTTTGTTTGTCCGTGCCGATACGGCACAAAAACAACTTACGTGTTTATTCTAACATAAAACGCATCAATATGCAAGCGGTTTTGTTTGATTTTGGAATTATTTTTTGTTTTTTTGCACGGTAAAATACCTTTTGCACAATTTTTCGCACGTGTTTTTAGAGATGTTGCACAAAAGCAAAGAAAGAGGCTCAAAGCCCCTTTCCCGTTATGAAAGCCCGTTACCCATTCGTAAGGCAAACGCTTGCGACATTCTTACAAAGAAAACGAGATACCGTGCTCTCGTTTTGCTTTTTTGTTCGATTCCCATTGTCACGCTGTCGGATTTCTCTCACAAAATAATACAAATCAAGCCGCCCGCACCGTCGTTGATGATTTTTTGCAATGTGTCGGCAAGTTTCATACGCGCTTCGTACGGCATATGGGCAAGCTTTCCATTCAATCCCTCGTTTATCAGTGAATGTAACGATTTGCCGAACATATTCGATTCCCAAATCTTTTTCGGATCCTCCTCAAATTCTTTTAGCAAGAATTTCACCATTTCGTCGGATTGTTTTTCGCTCCCGACGATTGGGCTGACCTCGGTTTTGATATCGGCACGTATCATATGAATCGACGGTGCCGACGCGCGTAAACGAACGCCGTAACCACCCGCTTGCTTTACGATTTCCGGTTCTTCCAATTTCAATTCGTCAATCGACGGTGTAACGATTCCGTAGCCGGTTTCGGACACTTGTCGCAAAGCGTCGGCGATTTTATCGTATTCGCGTTTGGTTTCGGCAAGTGTCGCCATGATTTCCACCAGCGATTCTTTCCCACCGATGTCAAATCCCGTTTCCGCACCCAGTACAGCATAAAAACATTCTTCGGGAACGCTTACCGAAAGTTGCATTTTTCCAACCGATAAGTCGATGCCCGCAATTTGTATCGTAAAACCGAAACGGTTTTCGATCGGTTGCAAAAAAGCCTCTTTTGCTTGCCCGACCGTCGTAAGTTTTGCGGAACGCGAAACGATTTCATCGTACAAACATTTTTTCAAATCATGTGTGTCGTCTAGTTTTTCAACCCACGCGGGCAAGCTGACTTCGATTTCTTTGATCGGAAATTCCAATAAGACCAATTCGAGAATACTGCGTATGTCGTCCCCATTCAGCTCCAAACAATTTACCAACGCCACATGTACGCCGTAACTTTCTTC
>CAYNXA010000224.1:0-3805 GCA_964401015.1 uncultured Oscillospiraceae bacterium | reverse complement strand
GATTGGGACAGTTTTGCCGCCCGATAACGACAGTCGCACCGCAAAGTCGGTTTTCCGACCCCATGGGCGAACGGCTTTCCCGCATTTTTTGAATTTATCCGTTTAAGGAGGGACTATCCGCATGAACAAATCGAAAAAAATACTTTCCTGTCTGCTGACGGCGCTCTTGCTTTTGGGCGCGGCGGTCGGCTGTACGAAAACGAACGGCGACCCCGACGGCTCGCTCGATTCGAATAATCCGAGCACTTCGGGCGACGGCACGGACAATGTGACCGACCCGACCCGTCCGATCGACGACGATGCGCTCAACGACCTTATCAATGAAGCACTCAAGGACGGTCCGATCTTGCCGGAGGGTGAGCTGACCGAAATTTGGTTCGACGAACCTTTCCGCGCGTATTATCCGAAACAACTCGACGATATTTATCCGACGAACGTCTACGTGTACGGCGAACTGGACACGACCCAACCGGTCATGTGCTTCTGCTCGCAGGAGCTTTACGACGTTCGGGTGCTTCCCTATGAAAACGGCGCGGTGAACGAAGATGCCGTTTTGTATACCGTCGAAAAATTCGCCCCCATGGAATCGCTCGTTTTGCAGATCGAAGTGGGCGAAGAGCCTACCGTTGCCATTCGCTTCCGTGACGCCGACGGCGAAACGCACACCTATACCGTGGCAAACACGCCCGACAGCGACGCGATCGTACTCGACGCGGTCGACTGAGAAACCGTCCCGCAAAAAGGCGGTTCGACCAAACTCCATCGGATCTTATTCCGATTGCCTCTCGATATTCTCTTAATCCCACCGCGATTTTGTCCCGATTTCACCATTTTACCATTTCACTGATTCACTAAAAGGAAGGAAGCGAAGCTGTGTTGAAACGTTCCACCTATGTGCTTCTCTCGTTGTTGCTTTGCATACCTCTCGTATTCATCGTATACTTTTCTTTGTCCGATGATGCCGAAAAACCGCTGAACAGCACGCTTATGCGCGTCGATATCACCAACCGCGACGGCTATGCGATCACCTGTTCGGACAAAGACGAATTGGACCTCTACTACGCCGCCGTCGGTCATGCCGCCAAGATCGACCATCCCGTGCGCGATATCACGGGCGAAGTACCGTCGGTCATCGTCTACAACGAACCCGACACGGCGTATACCTATCAATTCTATATGTCCGCCGACCGAAACGAATGTTATTTTTCGGACGTCAAAGGCAATTTCTACCGTTTGACCGAAGAAGATGCGTCGGCGCTTTCCTCGCGGCGTGAATTTGCCTATCTTTACGACGGCTATTCGCTCCCGACGGCACAAATTTCCTCGGCGAACGGCGATTACGTTCTGACGCCGAACGACGGTTACGAATGGAAATTCCTGTGCGGCGACGAGTTTGCCGACGGATTTGTCGAAGAAACGTCCGATTCGCTCGGTACGATCGCCTTTAAGGGCGACGAAACGCTTTCTCTCGGCTTTTCGCGCGAACCGTCGCGGGTGGAGATCACCGTTCTGCGCGGCGACACCGTCGTTCATGCGGGCGAAGATCTGTCCGAACTGCCGACCAAGCTTTCGTATGCTTCGGATACGCCTTTGACCTGTGAGATAAAAGCCGAATGGTTGCAGACCGAGGACAGCACTTTCTACGGCAGTGCGACCTATACCGCCTCGCTCTTATACGACGTTCCCGCCACCTATACGTTGGTTGACGCCCGTCTTTCGCCCGGCGAATTTACGATTTTGCAATTTTCGAATTTGAACGATGACCAAGCGGTAACGTTGGTTTCGGAATTGCCGCTGCCGACCACCAAAGTACATAGCGTCGGCAACAAAAAGTTCGTCTTTTTACCGATCGATGTTTCGGCGGTTCCGGGCAAATATACCATCAAAGTGATTGCCGGCACCGAAGAAAGCTCGTTCACCTTTACCGTCGGCAACAAGAGCTTTACCGACGCGCAGATCAGCACGCCGCACGGTAGCGGTGCTTATGACGCGGCAAAGACCGAATTCGAAGATCTGATCAAGAGCTACGGCGACCAAAGTACGACCGAACGTCTGTGGGACGACGATCCCGACGGCACCTATAAATTCGCAAAACCCGTTTCGGGCGACACCGCCAATCCCGCTTTCGGTACAAAGATCATCGCCGACACCAATTTGAAAGGCAGTACGCCGTATCGCACGTCGTATTTGACTTACGAAGCGGCGGAGGGCACCGACGTTTGCGCCACGGCGGCGGGTAAAGTCGTTTATGCCGCCGAAAACGGCTATGCCGGCAAAGCGGTCATTCTCGACCACGGTTGCGGCGTTTTGTCGGTTTATTCGAATCTTTCGTCGATTGCCGTCAAGGTCGGCGATACGGTTTCCTGCGCGGGCGTTGTCGGCACGACCGGCAAGAGCGGCTATATCTTCAATGCGGGTGTAAAATTCGCGGTCGTTATGGACGGCGTGTACGTCAATCCCGCGTCGAATTACGTATACGGTATCCGCGTTTCGTAACTTTCGCCTTGTCCCCGAAAATGCCGCCGAAAACCGTAAAAAAGTTTTTTCGACAAAACCGAGCCTTCCCCTTGCGGGAAGGCTTTTTGGTAGCCAACGGTCCACCGAAAGTCACCTCATTTTCTTTCCGACGGGAGTTTTTTCATGCGAGAACTGTTCTTTCCCCCGCTGACGTCCGACGATCTGCCACTTACGGTCGGCGGTTATTTTGCGCGGCATTTTCCGCTGTCCTCGCGGTTGCTTGCCGAATTGAAACGCACCGATGGGATTCGGCGAAACGGACTGCCCGTGACGGTGCGCGTCCCGCTTTGCGCGGGCGATGTTTTGTCGCTTGCGATTATCGACGAAGCCCCGTCCGAGGGAATTGTGCCCGAAGATCTGCCCCTTTCGATCCTGTACGAAGACCAAGACATTTTGGCGGTGAACAAGCCGAAAGATATGCCGGTTCATCCGTCCATGTATCATTATACGGGCACTCTCGGCAACGCCGTTGCCTATCGCTATCAAAACCGAAACGAGCCGTTTGTCTTTCGTCCGATCACGCGACTGGATCGCGATACGACGGGGGTGGTGTTGATTGCCCGCAACCGTCTTGCGGCGCAATTGCTGTCCGAACAAATGCAAAAAGGTACGATTGAAAAAACCTATTACGCTCGTCTGAAAAAAACGCCCAATCCCCCGACGGGAACGGTTCACGCGCCGATCGGGCGGGTCGGCGGCAGCGTGATAAAGCGCGAGGTGCGCCCCGACGGCAAAGATGCCGTGACCGATTATACCGTTAAAAGCGTCTTTTCGGATGGCACTTGCGTTGCCGAAATTCATCCCCGCACCGGTCGTACGCATCAAATTCGCGTGCATATGGCACACATCGGTTGCCCGCTTTTGTACGATTATCTCTACGGCACCGAATCGGCGGGCAAAACGTTGTATTTACATTGCCGCCGGTTGCACGTTGTCCACCCATTTACCGGTGAGTCGCTGACCCTTTCGGCACCGCTTCCGTCCGAGGGGTTTTGTCCCGCTCCCGAAGAACCGGTCGGCGATACGACCGTTCAAAACGCCGAATAAGTCGATTCCGTCGCGCCGCAAGACGGTTTCCGCCGCCGTATTCTGCCCCATGTTACCCTGCGGGCGACGGTTTTGCGATTTTTTCGCAACTTTTTCGGAAAAATCCGAAAAATCCCTTGACAAACGCACAAAAATGTGGTATCATTTAGAAGTTGACGGAAGTCAATATGCGCTGCTAGCTCAGCCGGATAGAGTGTTTGGCTACGAACCAAAAGGTCAGGGGTTCGAGTCCCTTGCAGCG
>CAYNXA010000223.1:0-3825 GCA_964401015.1 uncultured Oscillospiraceae bacterium | reverse complement strand
GTTTGCTTGCGCTGAGCTATGCCTTTTATCTTTCTTACGGTGTCGGCATTTTGGGCTATTTGCTTTTTACGACCCTGTCGACTTATGTTGCGGCGCTTTTGCTGGAACGAGATTTTCCGAAACGCGACGGTGAGGAAGAAAAAGCGTATAAAAAGCGCCGTAAACATCACCGAAACCGCATTTGCGCGGCGGGACTTATCCTCAATTTCGGGCTTTTGTATTTCGTGAAATATTGGAACGTAACGCTGGACGCTTTACGTGTGCCCGAATCGCTCTTGCGGGTCGATCTGTTTTTGCCGCTCGGCATATCGTTTTATATTTTTCAGTCGATGGGCTATCTTATCGACGTAAAACGCGAAAAAATCGCCGCCGAAACGAACGTTTTTCGTTTCGCTTTGTTCGTTTCGTTCTTTCCGCAATTGGTGCAAGGACCGATCGGACGGTACGACGAGCTTTCGAAAACACTTTTTGCGGGAGCGGATTTTTCGTTTGACACGGTAAAAAGCGGCGCCTTGACGGTCTTTCGCGGACTTTTGAAAAAGCTTTGTCTTGCCGACCGCGCCGCCGTTTGCGCGACGGCGATATTGGACGCCGAAAACGGAACCTTCGGCGGCGGTATGGTACTGTGCGGCATTTTGTTTTACTGCGTACAGTTGTATTGCGATTTTTCGGGCGGTATCGATATTGCGCGCGGAGTCGGAAAGCTGTTCGGCGTCGATATGGCGGAAAACTTCCGTCGACCGCTTTTTTCCGAAAGTCTTGCCGAATTTTGGCGGCGCTGGCACATTACTCTCGGCGCATGGTTGAAAGATTATCTGTTTTATCCGCTGACCCTTTCGAAGCCCTTTATCAAGATCGGAAAATTCACCCGTCGACATATCAAGGGCAGTGCGGGAAAGATCTTGCCCACGTCGCTTGTGACTTTTATCGTCTATTTTGTTATCGGCATTTGGCACGGCGCCAATATGAAGTATGTGCTGTTCGGCTTTTACAACGGAATTATCATCACCTTGTCGCTTTTGCTGGAGCCTTTCTTTGAAACGGCGCGCAAAAAGTGCGGCGCTTTTTCGACTTCGCGCACGGCGCGTATCTTGCGCATGGTGCGCACGAGTCTTTTGGTGGTGGTCGGACGGTATATTACCCGCTCGTGCGATATTCCGACGGCACTTTCGTCGTTCGCGGCGCTCTTTTGCGATTTTCGTGCCGCCGAACTTACGGTCGGCAATTTCGCCGCACTCGGACTTTCGGGTATCGACTATTCGGTTCTTGCCGTCGGCGTCTTACTGCTGTTTGCCGCCGAGTTATGCGAGGAAAAGGGCGACGCTCTTTCGGTTCGCATCGAGAAAAAAGGAACGGCGGCGGTGTTTGTCGCAACCGTCGCGGCATTTTCGGTGTTCGTATTATTCGGACTGTTCCGCGGCAGTTATATCGCGTCGGAATTTATCTACAAGCAGTTTTGACCCCAAGGGTAAAAGCACCCCGCATTTTTCGGAAAGGAGTACAGACGATTGACAGCCAAAAAATGGTGTATCACAACAGCGCTTGCTGTCTTGCTTGTCACGGCAGTACTTGCCGCGTTTAACTTTTTTACCGACCCGTTCGGCGTGTTCGGGCAAAACGAATGGTATTCGTACGCCGAAACATTGAATCCGCGCGTTGCCAAAGTCGGCTATCTTGCCGAACACGGCGATGAATACGACGCGTATATCGTCGGTTGCTCGTCGACAAGCTCCTATCCGACCGAGGCGCTGAATCGTTATACGGGGCATACGTTTTACAATACGATCGTCTACGGCTCGGACCTGTTGGATACCGAACAGACGGTTCTCTGGTTATTGGAAAACAAGACGGTCAAACACATGGTCGTCAATCTCTATCTTTCGAACGGTCAAAAATACGATTACGAAGACGATCCGTATACCGGCAGTATGCACCCCGCGGTTGACGGTTCGAGTGCGCTTTTGTTTTATGCGAAATATCTCTTCGCCGACCCGCGCTACAGCTCGGAAAAATTGAAAAACCGTTCGAACGATACTTTTTTGGCGCAAGGTTTTGATGTGTTCGATGAGGAAAGCGGTGCTTACGATAAGCGCAAGCGTGACGCCGAACCGATCAATTCCCTGTCGTCCTATTTGGACGCGTACCCCGAATTTACCGATTATACCGCGTCGATCTACGGGCTTTCGGTTTTCGAAGAAAACAAGCAAAGTCTTTTGCGTATTCGAAAAGCCTGCGAAGAAGCCGACGTCGAATTGACGGTGATCCTTTCGCCGATGTATTACAAATACTATCGGTATCTGCCCGAAGAAGATATCCGCGCTTTTTATAAGGCGGTTGCCGAAGCGGTGGATTTTTGGGATTTTTCGATAAGCTCGGTGAGCTTCGACCCACGCTATTTTTACGACGCGACCCATCTTCGCAACGATGTCGGCGAAATGGCGATCGCCCGTATCTTCGGTGACGGGGACCGCTACATTCCCGAAGATTTCGGAAGCCTTGTTACCGCCGAAAATGTCGAAGAACATTTGGATACGATCCTTTCGACCGACTATCGAAAAGAGCTGGACGAATATACGACCCAACTGCCGATCTTGATGTATCACAACATCGACGAAAAAGTCAAAAACGAAATGACCGTTACGCCCGAACGCTTTCGCGAACATATGCAAGCACTTGTCGACGCGGGCTATCAAACGGTTACTCCTTCGCAAGTGATCGATTATATCGAAAAAGGGATCGAATTGCCCGATAATCCGATACTCATTACCTTTGATGACGGTTATACCGGTAATTACGAATACGCCTATCCGATTTTGAAAGAGTCGGGCATGAACGGCGTGATTTTTGCGGTCGGTTCGAATTTCGGTTCGAGCACCTATAAAGATACCGGTCGGCCGATCTATCCGCATTTCGGCGAAAAAGAAAGACACGAAATGGAAAAAACGGGTGTGTTCGATGTGCAATCGCACACCTACGATATGCATCAGCAAGCCGAATACGAGTCGTCCGACGTTGTATATGATAATGTGTTGCCCGGTGCGGACGAAAGCGAAAACGATTATATCGAGCGCATGCGCGCCGATCTTGCCGCATGGGAAAAGACGGTCGGCAAAAAGCCGTGCGCGCTTTCGTATCCGAATGGAATCATGTGCGAAACGGCACAGGTTCTTTTGAACGAATACGGCATAAAACTTACGCTTTGTTCCGAAGCGCGGCGCAACACGCTGGTAAAAGGGCTTTCGCAATCGGGCTATTCGCTCGGCCGCTTTAACGTGACCGAGGATTTTTCGGGCGAGCAGTTGTTGCATTTGATCGGGTAAGCGCACAGAACGATAAAGAAAGTCTCGATAACGCAAAAAAATGCGGGCATTGCCCGCATTTTCGATTTCCGTGAGAATAAGTGCATATTTTGAGGAAGAACCCTCTGAGGGTTCTTCCTTTTTTACGGTTTCGTGTCGATAAGCTTCTGACGAGTCAAATATCCTGCGAAAGTACGATCTTTCCGATATTTTCGTTTGCTTCCATGATACGGTGCGCTTCGTTTGCTTGCGAAAAAGGCAAAACCGCGTGCATCAGTGGAAGAATTTTTCCGCTTACCACGTCGGGAAGCAATGTCTTTTCGAGTGCCGATAAGATCTCATGCTTTTCGGCGTCCGAACGACTGCGAAGAGTCGACCCGATAAGACGCAAACGCTTTTGATACAGAACTTTCAAATCGATGTTCGAACAATCGCCGCCAAGGGTGGCAATGCCGATCCAACGTCCGAACCGATTCATGCGGGCAAAACATTCGCCCATCGGTGCGCCGCCGACGCAGTCGATGAC
>CAYNXA010000222.1:0-3856 GCA_964401015.1 uncultured Oscillospiraceae bacterium | reverse complement strand
GGGCAACATCGGTTTAATGCCCACGGAAAAAGAGGTGGAGGCACAACGCGGAATGGCGAAAAACGGTCCGATCGTCAAATACGAAAGGCAAGTGAAAAACAAGCCGTATTTGCGTCCGGCGCGGCTGCTCATATCAAGCAATCCCGAACTGCGGCTCATGCCGAGGGCGGCAACGCCCAAAAGGGGAATGCCGACACCGGTAATTAAAAAACCGATAATCGCCGGCCATAAATTGTATCCGGCGGATTGCCCCATGAATATCGGAAAAATCAAATTTCCCGCACCGAAAAACAGTCCGAACAACATACTGCCGACCGTCATGGTTTCGGCAAAGGATAGTCGTGTTTTCATAAAGTTCTCGCTTCCTTCTTAAAAATAAAGAATTCTTTGTCTTTGTGTCAGAGAACGGCGGGAACGCCTTTGATGATATCGCCGACGCCGTTATAGATATAGGACGGACGGTAGGGAAAGGTATTCATGACGACGGGCGTGGTGACCCCCGAAAGAACCAAAACCGTTTCGATTTCCGATTCGATACCGGCAATGATATCGGTATCCATACGGTCGCCCACGATGACGGCATCTTCGGGGGCAACGCCGAGAAGCTTGATACCCGATTTCATCATGAGAGGGTTGGGTTTTCCGAGATAATAGGCTTGTTGACCGGTCGTCAGCTCGATGGGGGATACCAAAGCGCGGCAAGCGGGAATGATACCGTTTTCGGACGGTCCCGTCATGTCGGGATTGGTTCCGATGAGCTTGGCGCCGTTGAATACGAAGCGTACCGCGCGGAGAATATTTTCGTAATTGTAATTTTTCGTTTCGCCGACGACGACGTAATCGGGATTGACGTCGTTCATGATGATTCCTTGCTCGTACAGTGCGTTCATAAGACCGGGTTCACCGATGACGTAGGCGGTACAATCTTTCTTTTGCGTTTTGAGAAAGTGGGCGGTGGCAAGAGCGCTGGTGTAAAAATGCTCCTGTCCGACATCCAATCCCATGCGTTGAAGCTTTTGCTGAAGTTCCAGCGGTGAACGTTCGCTGCTGTTGGTCAAAAACAAAAAGCGTTTGTTCTCGCGTTGCAACCATTCGACGAATTCGCGCACGCCCGGCAAAACCTGATTGCCGTGGTAGATAACGCCGTCCATATCACAGATAAAGCCTTTTTTCGCTTCAATGTTCAAAACCGTATTCATGAATTTTTCCTTTCTTTTGTTTCCAATAAATAAGTCGCTTCAATGTCCGCCAAATGGAGCATGACGGCGAGAGGATAACGTTCGTACGCGGTGCTCGAACAAAAACTGCCGCCGCGTACGGCGTCGTCAAAACCGCCCATGTGCCAACGGATCGCGATGGCTTCGTCGATCTTCAGTTTCATGAAACGCTCGATGAGAAATACCGATTTTTCGCCGTGGCCGTAGGGGAAACGGTCGTCGATGGTATAGTAGGGAACCTTATCCCATTTTCCGGTTGCGTCATCTTTCACGTTGCGATAGGACGTCTTGTAAAATTCGGCTTTGCACAAATCGTGAAGAAGTCCGCAAATTGCCATTGATTCGTTCGGCTCGTTATTGTTGAAACGCCGAATCATAGTTTGATAGACGTTTAGGCTGTGATCGCAAAGACCGCCCTCGTAGGCACTGTGGAATTTGGAGCTTGCCGGTGCCGTGAAAAAGTCGGTGGAGCTCAACCATTCCAACAGCTCCGCCGAGCCTTGGCGGGTGATCGCCTGTTTATATGCATCGATAAAATCTTGTTTTGTCATAGTGTTCCTCCGTGGTCGAGCGTTCGCACTGCTGTCGATCGATTTTCATTACTTTTTTATTTTACCACAAAAAAGCCGATTCGTAAAGAGGGAATTTATCAAAACGGGCGAAATGGTATAGAAAAAGTCTTGTGCAAAGCGGAAAAATGTGGTATGATATATACGAATAAGAAGCCGAACGGCAGATGATCGGAATTAAGGGGGAAAACGGTATGATTTACAAGAATTTGGAAATCTACAACATAGAAGACCTGATTGAACATGAGGACGGAAGCGTTTCGTGGCTTCGAGTGCCGAAGAAGGTATACGAAGCGTTGGACAGCGATTTCGGCAGACAACAGACCGACGATGCTACGGGTGTGGAGTTGCGTTTCAAAATGAAAAGCGACAAAGTGATTTTGCGTATGAGTGTTACCGCCGGTACGGGAAAATTTCATGTTTTTCGCGGAAATGTGCAAGGCGGTTGGCAAGACGATGAAGTCGACAAAGTTGCCACCCCCGAAGTACACGATTTTGTTATCGAACAAGCGGAAAAACCCGAATATTTGCGTGCGATTGCCGAAAAGTCGGGGGACGAATGGAATTGCGACGTCGTTCGTGTTATTTTTGATATCGGGCATTTTAAGTTGCACGACGTGATCGGCGATATCGAACCGCCGAAAAAAGAAGAAATGCCCGAAAGAACGCTTTTCTGTTACGGTTCTTCCATCACACACGGTTCCAATTCGATCGACGCCTCTCATTCGTGGGCATCGCTTGTGGCGCGAAATTTGCGCTATGACCTTAAGAACAAGGGTATGTCGGGCAGTTGTTGTATGGAGCACGCTTATATCGATTACATTGCCGACGAGGGAAAAGCGGGACGTTGGGACGCTTTGATATTGGAGCTCGGCATTAACGTGTTGTATTGGGACGAAGCGAAAATATACGAGCGCGCGACGTATGCCGTTCAAAAAACGGCGCAAAAGAATCCCGACAAGCCGATTTTCGTTATTTCACCGTTTTATCATTGCGGTGACGATTTTGCGCAATTCGACGAAAAAGGAATGACTAAGGTTTGGCGCAAGGCGTTGCGCGAGATCGTGGAAAAATTCCGTTTTCCGAACGTTACATATATAGACGGATTGGATATTTTGAACGGAATGGAATTTATGTCGGCGGATTTTGTACATCCGAACGTTTACGGCGTGGCGCAGATCGCCGAGCGTCTTACCGACATTGTGCGACCGATCGTTCGTGCCTATTACGGATAAGCGGCGCCACCGTCGGGGTATCGCAAAAAATCGGTCGGAAGCGGCGCCGCGAATCGAATCTATGCGCGGCATGGAAAGCCGAAGCCCAATGGGAAACATCAAAAAAGGGGGAGGACAATTGTATGATCGCGAAAATTTTATTCGACATATTTCTTGTCGGAATTGTTCTTCTGTTTGCCGCCTATTACGTATACCGCGTTACGTTTTATGCCGACCGACGAAAGATCGACGACCCCTATCGGGAAAGCTCGGTGAATCCGAAACTGAAAATCAATCGTGAGCGAATTGTACAACTTACGACCGAAATTTGCGAAACACCGCACGAGGACGTACACGTTCGGTCGTTCGACGGACTTACGCTTCGCGGACGGTTTTATCCGTCGTCGACACCCGACGCGCCGATAACACTTTTGATGCATGGCTATCGGAGTTTGGGGGCGCGGGATTTTTGCGGGACCTTTCGCATTTTTCGCGAAATGGGACACCATATTTTGATGGTCGACGAGCGGGCACACGGAGCAAGCGAGGGGCATACGATCACATTCGGCGTTTATGAACGGCACGATTGCCGCACATGGGTCGACTATTTGCTGGAACGCTTCGGAAAATCGGCGAATGTTTTACTTGTCGGCTTTTCGATGGGGGCGGCGACGGTTTTGATGGCATCGTCAAGCCTTCCCGAAAACGTTCGCGGAATTATTGCCGACAGCGGCTATACGTCGCCCGAAGCAATCATCGGAAAAGTGGCACGCGATCGCCGTTTGCCCGAACTGCCGATTCGATTGCTTGCGCGGCTCGGTGCGTATTTGTTCGGTCATTTCGGACTGAACGACAG
>CAYNXA010000221.1:0-3868 GCA_964401015.1 uncultured Oscillospiraceae bacterium | reverse complement strand
GTTGATGATCGGCAGTGTGTTGACGTTTTTGATAAACGAGCGCGCGCGACGCTTCATGGAATGAATACCGAATGCGGCGGCAGTGCCGAGAACGGTCGCGCAAACCGAAGCGATCACGGCGACGATCAGCGTATTGCCGAGCGCGCCGAGAATTTCACGATCACGAAAAAGTTCGCCGTACCATTTGAACGTAACCCCCGTCCAAACGCGCCCTTTGGATTCGTTGAACGAAAACGCAATGAGCACGAATATCGGAACGTACATAAAGAGCATAACCAGAGCGACGTAAAAGCCGGAGAAAAACTTTTTCATAATAAGGTTTCCTCCATTTCTTCGTTGTCAAACTGATTGAAAATGCCCATGCAGATAAACACAACGACCATCAAAAGAAGTGAGAGTGCCGAGCCGTAATACGGGTTGTATTCGCCGCCCGACAAAAAATTGCTTTCGATAAGGTCGCCGATCAAATAGTTTCCCGAACCGCCGAGCAATTGCGAAATGACAAACGTGCTGACGGCAGGTACGAACGTCATGGTCACGCCCGACGTGATGCCGGGAAACGACAACGGAATGATCACACGGCGAAACACGTGGAAAGTGTTGCAGCCGAGGTCTTGCGCCGCTTCGATAAGACGTCTGTCCAATCGTACCATGATGGTGTAAAGCGGCAAGATCATATACGGAATATAGTTGTATACCATACCGAGCACCACGGCGCCCTGTGTATACATAATGTGTACCGGTTCCAATCCGATTGCCGTCAAAATCGTATTCAAAAGTCCCGAACGCGTTTCGAGAATGGTCATCCATGCGTAGGTTCGCAAAAGAAAATTCATCCACATGGGAAGCATAACCAACATAACCATCATGCGTTGATGATTGATCTTCATGCGCGACATAATGTAGGCAAGCGGATAGGAAATCACAAGGCAAATCACCGTTGCCACAGCGGCAAGTGCCACCGATTTTACCAAAACGGGTAAATATTGCGACGCATATGCCATATTATCGAGGGTAAATTTCCCCGTATGACGGTCGGTAAAAGCGAAAACGGCAATCAACGCAAGCGGAATGATCGTAAAAATCAGCATCCACACGATGTAGGGAACGGCAAACATTTGAAATTTTCGTTTATTCATGTTCCGCACCCTCTTCGATGACGGCGTTCTTCACACGCGTCGCGTCGCTTTTATGCATGATGTGAATATCGTCGGGGGTAAACGAAAGACCGACAAACGATCCGGGCGGCGTGTGCTTGGTCGAATGAATGATCCATTGCATACCGAAGCTTTGTACCACCATCTCGAAATGAACGCCTTTGAAAGTAACCGATTCGACGGTTCCGTCGATCGTATGCTCACCCGGCTCGGTGATCTTAACGTCTTCGGGACGAATCACAACATCGATCGGTTCCATTTTGTCGAAACCTTTATCGACGCATACGAATTTTTGACCGGCAAATTCGACAAGATAATCGTCGTGCATAATACCGTCGATAATATTGCTTTCGCCGATAAATTTGGCAACGAACGCATTGGTCGGCTCGTTGTAAATATCTTCGGGCGTACCGATCTGATTGATAAGACCGCCGTTCATAACGACCACGCGATCGGACATGGTAAGCGCTTCTTCCTGATCGTGGGTGACGTATACGAAAGTTATGCCGGTCTGTTGTTGGATCTTTTTCAATTCGGTCTGCATTTCCTTTCGGAGCTGGAGGTCCAAAGCACCGAGAGGTTCGTCCAAAAGCAACATACGCGGATGATTGACCAACGCACGCGCAATTGCGACGCGCTGTTGCTGTCCGCCCGATAAAAGATCGACGTTTCGAGAACCGAAGCCTTCCAAATTGACAAGCTCCAACATTTCGAAAACACGGTTCCGAATATCCTTTTCGGAAAGCTTTTTCAGTCGCAATCCGAACGCGATGTTTTCATACACGTTCAAATGCGGAAACAACGCGTATTTTTGGAATACCGTGTTGACGTTTCGTTTATACGGCGGCAGATCGTTTATCAGTTTTCCGTCAAAGAAAACGTTACCCGACGTGGGTTTGGCAAATCCGCCGATGATTCTGAGAGTTGTTGTTTTACCGCAACCGGAAGGCCCAAGCAATGTGATAAATTCTTTGTCGTTGATGTCAAGGTTAATGCTTTTCAAAACCTTTTCGTTGTCATCAAAAATCACCACAATGTTTTCGAGCTTAACAATTACGCCGTTTTCCAAATTTCTACCTCCGTGAAAAACAGAAACTATGTCCTTTCGACCGATAACGAATCGAAACTCGTTCGAAGCTCGATCGAAAACAAAAAGACACGTTTGCGAAAAAAACACCCCGCGTCGTTTTCCGAGCATAAGCCGAAATACCGACGTTAAGTGTTCTTCTCAAAACAATATAAAATATAATGGATATCGGTCGATTTGTCAATAGGTTTTCGCAAAAAAATACGAAAAAAACAAAATTATTCGCAAATAGCTCGAATTATGCCGAAAATTTCGCGAAAAATCGCAAAAAATCCGATTTTTTTGCGCAAATTCTTACAAATCCTCTTGATTTCTCGTTTTTTCGCAAAAGGAAAAACAACCGTGCAAACCGTTTACAAAACGCACAAAAGAATCGGTTTCGGGTGTTCTTTCCCCCATTTTTCACGTAGACTCGGACGGTGTGTCGGGCGGTCTTTTGGCACCGTTTGCCGATACCGCTTTTCCCTGCCGCTCCAATTTTTGCTCGGTATCCTCCCGAAGCAGCGTGATGATAACGGCGGTGAGCGGAATGAAAAACAAAATTCCGGGCAATCCGAACAAATTTCCGCCAACAAGCGTCGCAACCAACGTCCAAAGCGGCGAAAGTCCGACCGAGCTTCCGACAACATGCGGATAAATAAATTGGGTCTCGACAAACTGAACGACCAAATAAACGATCACACAAAGCAAAACCTTTGTCGGCGAAGAAAGCAAGGTGAGCAGAACCGCCAAAACGCAAGACGCCAAAGCGCCGATATAGGGAATCAGGGCAAAAATCGCCGTCGACACACCGATAAGACCCGCATACGGCAGTCGGAACACCAGAAAAGCAAGGTAAATAAGACAACCCAAAATAACCGCATCAACGCATTGTCCCGACAAAAAGCGCGAATAGGTGTCACTGGTGATATTGCAAACGAAGTAGAAGCGCTCCAGCTTTTTTTCGGTAAAGTTGGCGGACAAGAGTTTTTTCGTTTGACGAGACAGATTCTTTTTGTCCACAAGGATATAAAAGGCGATCACAAGACCGAAACATGCCGTCGTAAGCACCGAAACCGAACTTGCGGCGATGTTAACGACCGAAGAAACGACCGATCCGATACTGCCGGTCGCGGTGCGGATCAAATTTTGGATATCGATATTTTTCATCCAATCGATGACGATCGACATATCGAATTCCGAACGGCTGAGCTGTTCGATCCAGATCGGCCACTTGGCTTCCACCAACTTGTAAATGCTCTTGATCGAGGACGCAAGCTCCGGCACCATCATCGTGCAGAACAAGGCAACGACCGCCGCGATACATAAAAGCGACAGAAGCAGCCCGACACACGTCAGCGTACGCTCGGACGGCTTCTTTTTCATCTTGGCACAAAGGCGCGCCAGAAGCTTTTCAAAGCCCTTCACCGGAACGTTCAGGATAAACGCGAGAATACAGCCGAGTAAGACCGGCAGCAACACTTTTCCGACGTTTCCTACAAACGAAAAAACAACGTCCATATGCGTCAGACCGACATACAGAATGACACCGAACGAAATTAAAAACAAGATCTGCTTGGTTGTTTTGTTGTTCATAAATAACTTCCCGCAATTTTCATAAGATCATGCGTACAGTATATCACAT
>CAYNXA010000220.1:0-3881 GCA_964401015.1 uncultured Oscillospiraceae bacterium | reverse complement strand
CAAAGGGCTTCTTCCAGCGCGGGAATCACTTTATCAAAATCGCATACCAGCGAGCGCGGCTTTTTGAAAGGCGAATCTTCGCTATAAGGAACAAAGTACAGATGCTTTCGCGGCAAAAGTTTTCCGATACTTGCCGCACACCCCGACAGCCCGTCGTTTGTCGCAAGAGCAAGCAATACCGGCCGTTCGTTGCGCAGTTGTGCTTTTATTGCCATAACGGCAGGTGTGTCGCAAATACCACAGGCAACTTTGGAAAGTGTGTTCCCCGTACAAGGGCAAACAATAAGACAGTCCAACAACCCTTTCGGACCGATCGGCTCAACGTCGGGAACGGTATGCAATATTCCTTTTCCGCACAAATGCTCGACTCTTGCACGAAAATCGGCGGCTTTTCCAAATTTATTATCCATCGAATAGGCGTGATACGACATAATGGGCAAAACGTCATACCGCTCGGTCAGCTTTTCCAAAACGGCAATCGACTTTTCAAACGAACAAAACGAACCGGTCATACAAAATCCGATCATACCAAATACCCCCGTTCTTCCAACATTTCACACACTGTTTTGAAGAGAATTTCGCCTGCCGTAAGGGGCGCGACTTTTGCCGGCAAGCCCGACGCGAGAACCGTTCGAAGCGATAGATTTTCCGCTGCCGCAAAATCCACCCCGTCGGGCTTTGCATAGATACGAAAAAACGGCATATATATGGGTATCGAACAAATCGGACTCTTTTGGGGAGAAATATATGGCGGCGGCTCTTTATTTGCGCCTGTCCCGTGAGGACGGCGACCGAAACGAATCCGAAAGTATTGCGGCGCAACGTTTGCTGCTTTCGGACTATTGCCGAACAAATGCGATCGATATTTACGAAGTTTACATCGACGACGGGTATAGCGGCTTACATTTCGATCGTCCCGCGTTTATTCGTATGTTGGACGATGCACGGCAAAAACGCTTTGATATGATCGTCACAAAAGACCTTTCGCGGCTGGGACGCGATTACATACAGACCGGCGAATATGTCGAAAAGACCTTTCCGTTGTTGGGTGTGCGTTATATTGCCATCGGCGACGGAATCGACACCGCCGAAAACGGCGGTATCAACGATTTTTTTCCTTTCCAAGCAGTGTTTAACGATATGTATGCCAAAGACATCAGCAAAAAAGTGCGCGCATCGCTTACGGCTCGCCGAAAAGCGGGAAAGTTTATCGGAAGCGGCGCGCCGTACGGATACAAAAAGAGCGAATTTTCTCATTCGCTTCTCGAACCGAATCCGCCGTACGATGAAGTGGTTCGAAGAATATACGACGAATATGCGGCGGGAAACAGTATGCGCGCGATCGCGCGCAACCTTACACGGGATAAGATCGCAACCCCGTCGTGCGTTAAAAACGAAAACGGCGGGGGGAGTAAAGCGTGGAACGACACCATGATCCGACGCATTTTGACCAATCCGACCTATTGCGGCGATCTGACCCAACGATTCGTCACAACGCTCAATTACAAAGTGAAAAAACGGCGCGTTTTGCCCGCAGGCGAACGAATCACCGTCCCCGACACGCACGAGCCGCTTGTTTCGAGAGCGCTTTTCGAAACGGTTCGCAGACGAATCGACAAACAAAGAGCGGTAAAAGGTTAACAACGATAACTTTCTTTCGGAAAATGCGAAAAAAGTTCGAAAAACCTATTGACAAACGACGATTTATGGTGTAAAATATCGCCATAAAAAGCGATAACCGAGAACAAGTAATTTCGTATATTCCTTTTCCAGAGAGCCGTCGGTCGCTGTGAGACGGCAAAGGCGTGCGAAACGAATACGTCTCGAAAGCTGCGCACCGAAAGGGTCAATCCGCCTCGGCGGTTTCCTCGGTAGATTGCGTCGGGTTTGCCCGTTACAGCAATACGGCATAGGTTGTTTCGTTTCTTTCGCTGTGCCGGATAAGGCCGTTCGCGGTAACGTGGCGGTAAATTGAGGTGGTACCACGGAGCATTTTCCGTCCTCTGTTTCCGGAGGGCGGTTTTTTTGTACCATTTTGCCGTCTTTCGAGATCGAAAGAAAGAAGGGTTAAAACAATGGTATTGAAAATTCTCTTATTGGTCGTATTTTTCGCTTTGATGCTCGGCGTCGGATTGTATTGCCGCCGTCATGCCACCAACGTCGACGGTTTTGTGCTGGGCGGTCGTTCGGTCGGTCCGTGGCTTACGGCGTTCGCGTTCGGCACCTCGTATTTCTCGGCGGTTATTTTCGTCGGATATGCGGGGCAGTTCGGCTGGAATTTCGGACTTGCTTCGACATGGATCGGATTGGGCAATGCGTTCATCGGTTCCTTGCTTGCGTGGATCGTGCTCGGCCGCCGTACGCGTGTCATGACCCAAAAACTGGAAAGCAAGACCATGCCCGACTTTTTCGGCAAACGGTATTTTTCGAACAGCTTGAAGATTGCCGCATCAATTATCGTTTTCGTCTTTTTGATTCCGTATACCGCATCGCTGTATAACGGCCTTTCGAGTCTGTTTGCGATCGCGTTCCCCGTGTTGCCGTATTGGGCGGTGATTGCCGCCATGGCGGTTTTGACCGGCATTTACGTTATGTTCGGCGGATACATGGCGACGGCGATCAACGACTTTATTCAAGGCATTATCATGCTTGTCGGAATCGTAACCGTGATCGGCGCCTTGTTGCACAACCTCGGAGGATTGTCGAACGCGATTTGCGAACTTTCGAGGATTCCGTCGGAATATGCCCCGACCGCGAATACCGACGGCGCGTTTACGTCTTTCCTCGGCGCACAGCCGTTCTATCTCTTGATCGTCGTGTTGCTTACCTCTCTCGGCACATGGGGCTTGCCGCAGATGATCGGCAAATTCTATTCGATCAAAAACGAAGATTCCATTCGAAAAGGCACGATCATTTCGACCCTTTTTGCGGTTATCGTTGCCGGCGGTTGCTATTTTATGGGCGGCTTCGGACGACTTTTCGATTCGCCCGACCTGTATAACGACGCGGGTGTTGTGATGACCGATTCGATCGTTCCGAAAATGCTTTCGTCAATGCCCGACCTTGTGGTTGCCATTGTCATCGTTTTGGTGCTGTCGGCTTCCATGTCCACTCTTTCGTCGCTGGTATTGACCTCGGCGTCGACCTTGACGTTGGATGTTATCTTGCCGATGAGCGGCAAAAAAGAAACGTCCGAAAAGAAAAAGCTTTTGATTCTTCGTCTGCTTGTCGTATTCTTCGTAATTATTTCGGCAATCATCGCCATCGTCAAAGATACCTACGGCTTTACCTTTATCGCGCAAATGATGGGTGTATCGTGGGGCGCATTGGCGGGCGCGTTCTTGGCGCCGTTCCTGTACGGACTTTACTGGAAACGCGCGGGCGGCGTTTCGACGGCGGTTTGTTTTGTGACGGGCGTCGGAATCGAGATCGTGCAATTGCTTTGTTCAATGGGAATCGTTTCGATCAAGGGCGGCTTTTTCGGATTGATCTTTACCAATTCGCTCTATTCGGGCGTGTTCGCCATGTTGCTCGGTCTGGTGATCGTTCCGATCGTGACCGCTTTCTTCCCCGAAAAGCAAAAAGCGGAAACCGAAGAAATATTCACGTGCTACGATCGTTCGGTAACGGTGGATGTGACCGAATGTTTGGGCGGAAAATAACCGTATGACACAAAAAACGGCGGGGCTGTCCCCGCCGTTTCGCCGTAATGCAAAACCCGCCCCGTAAGGCTTTGAGGCAAGTTCGATGATCAGCGGCGAACCGCGCAGCGAACGAAGCACGGATTCATTCAATATCGGATACGGAACCGTGTTGAAAATAACATCAAACGCAATCGGACAGTCGCCGATCTGCTCGGCTTTTATCGCATATAACCCGCT
>CAYNXA010000219.1:0-3886 GCA_964401015.1 uncultured Oscillospiraceae bacterium | reverse complement strand
TTGTTGCAATTCGGAATGCATAATTCGTAATTCGGAATTGAAGAGAAAGGAGCAGTGCGAGGGTGAAAACAAAGGAGAACATTATTGTTATAAAAAGCAAGAACTTCGCACTGAGGATCATTAAACTCTATCAGTTCCTTTGTGCAGAGAGAAAAGAGTTTGTACTGTCCAAACAGGTTCTACGGAGTGGAACCAGTATTGGCGCGAATGTGAAAGAAGCAATCCGGGGGCAAAGTAAAGCGGATTTTTATGCAAAGCTGAATATTGCACTCGAAGAAGCAAGTGAAACGGAGTATTGGCTTGAACTTTTAGCAGAAAGCGGATACATTGAAAAACAGGCGTTTGAAAGCATTTATGCGGATTGCCAGGAACTTTTGAAACTTCTGGTTGCGATTACAAAAACGCAAAGAAAGTCAGAAATGCGAAATTCGTAATACTAGAAAAGCGCAGGAATGATTTTGGATTTCAGGAAAGGAGGAAAGTGCGTAATTCCGAATTACGCATTCCGCATTATGAATTACAATGTTGTTGCGGCTACCAATGAAGATACCGTTGTTTCCACATATGAGCCTTCCAAAGTACGCTCGGACAGCTACCAAAGCGAGGCAGAGCTGGAAAAAGAGTTTATCCGTCTGCTGTGCGAACAGGGCTATACCTATCTGCCGCTGCATAACGAGAGTGAACTGATTGCCAACCTCCGCAGCCAGCTGGAAGAACTGAACCATTACCAGTTCTCGGATACGGAATGGCAGCAGTTTTTCAGTGATGTGATTGCCAACCCCAACGAGCATATCCCGGAAAAGACCCGGAAGATGCAGGAGGACAATGTGCAGGTGCTGCACCGGGATGATGGCAGTTCCAAAAATATCACGCTGATCGATAAGAAAAATATCCACAACAACCGTTTGCAGGTCATCAATCAGTATGAAGTCAAGCAGGTAGATGGCGCACGGCATGACAATCGCTACGATGTGACGATTCTGGTCAATGGTTTTCCGCTGGTTCATGTGGAATTGAAGCGACGTGGCGTTGCCATCCGGGAAGCGTTCAATCAAATCAACCGCTATCAGCGGGATTCGTTCTGGGCTGGTTGCGGGTTGTACGAGTATGCGCAGATTTTTGTGATCTCCAACGGCACAAACACGAAATACTACTCCAATAGTACCCGCTTCAACGCCATCAAGGACTCCAAGAACGGCAGAACGAAAAAGGAAAAGACCAGCAACAGCTTTGAATTTACATCTTACTGGGCGGATGCAAACAACCGGGTGCTGACGGATTTGATCGACTTTACCTGTACATTCTTCGCCAAGCATACGATTCTGAACATTCTGACCCGGTATTGCATCTTCACCTCGGAAAAGATGCTCATGGTGATGCGTCCCTACCAGATCACGGCCACGGAACGTATCCTGAACCGCATTGAGATTGCCAACAACTATAAAAAGTATGGAAGCATTGAGGGCGGCGGTTACATCTGGCACACCACGGGTTCCGGCAAAACGCTGACTTCGTTCAAAACGGCACGGCTGGCTTCGCAGCTACCCTACATTGACAAGGTGCTGTTTGTGGTAGATCGCAAAGATCTGGACTACCAGACCATGAAAGAGTACGATCGCTTTGAGAAAGGTGCGGCCAACTCCAACACCAGCACAACGATCCTGAAACGACAGCTGGAAAACCCGGATGCGCATATCATCATTACAACCATACAGAAGCTGGCAACCTTTATCAAAAAGAATCCGGGACATGAGGTTTACCAGAAACACGTTGTCATCATCTTTGACGAGTGCCACCGCAGCCAGTTCGGCGATATGCACAAGGCAATCGTCAAGAATTTCAAGAAGTATCATTTGTTTGGCTTCACGGGCACCCCGATTTTTGCGGCCAACGCAGGAACTTCTACTGACCCGCGTTATTTTACCACAGCACAGACCTTTGGCGACCAGCTGCACACTTATACCATCGTGGATGCCATCAACGATAAAAACGTGTTGCCATTTCGGGTGGACTACATTAAAACGATGGATGTGGAGCCGGACATTGACGATAAACAGGTCTGGGATATTGACCGGGAAAAGGCGTTCATGGCCCCGGAGCGTATCTCCTTGGTGACAAAATACATCCTTGACCATTTCGACCAGAAAACCTATCGTGGCGACAAGTCCTACGAGTTCAATCTGCTGACCAATGTGGCAGAAGTGGCTTCTGCGCAGCGTGGGGCTGTGGAAGAAATCAAGCAGAAACAGCGTGTCAGCGGCTTCAACTCGATTTTCTGCGTGGCTTCTGTTCCGATGGCAAAGCTGTACTATCAGGAGTTCAAAAAGCAGATGGCAGCCGACCCGACCAAGAAGCTGCGCATTGCCACCATTTACAGCTATGGTGCAAACGAGGCAGAAACGGACGGGATTCTGGACGAGGAAAACCCGGAAGATACCTCCAGCCTTGACCAAAGCAGCCGGGATTTTCTGGATGCGGCGATTCAGGATTACAACGAGATGTTCCACACGAACTACTCGACCGATGGCGAGCGTTTCCAGAACTACTACAAAGATGTATCCCTGCGCATGAAAAACAAGGAACTTGATTTGCTGATCGTAGTCAATATGTTCCTGACAGGCTTCGATGCCACTACCCTGAACACCCTGTGGGTGGACAAGAACCTGAAAATGCACGGTCTGATTCAGGCATTCAGCCGGACGAATCGCATCCTGAACAGCATCAAGACCTTTGGCAATATCGTCTGTTTCCGCAATCTGCAAAAGCGGGTGGATGCGGCTATTTCGTTATTTGGCGATAAAAATGCGGGCGGCATTGTCCTGCTGCGCAAATATGCAGACTACTATCACGGCTATACGGACGAGCAGGGAAAGTATCATCAGGGCTATGCTGATATGATCGATGATCTGACAAACAAGTTCCCTCTGACGGAGTCGCAGATCATCGGTGAGCAGAATCAGAAAGATTTTATTGTGCTGTTTGGCGCACTGCTGCGGATGCGGAATCTGCTTTCCTCTTTCGATGATTTCAAGGGGAACGAGTTGATCTCGGAGCGTGATTTGCAGGATTATCTTGGCCGCTATCAGGATTTGCGGGACGAGTGGCGCAAAAAGAAGCACGACCCGAACAAGGAGGACATCACCGATGATGTTGTGTTCGAGGTAGAGCTGATCCGGCAGGTGGAAATCAACATTGATTACATCCTGATGCTGGTGAAAAAGTACCATGATACGCACTGCGATGATAAAGAGGTTCTTATCACGATTCGCAAGGCGATTGATGCCAGCCCGGAACTGCGCAGCAAAAAGCAACTGATTGAAACCTTTATTGCAGGTGTCAATGATGTGGATGATGTGATGGCAGAGTGGAACAGCTATGTGTCAGAACAGCGCGAGAAAGAGCTTGTCCAAATCATTCGGGAGGAAAAACTGAAAGAGCCAGAAACTCGCAAGTATTTGGCAAATGCATTCCGGGATGGCGAGATCAAGACCGTTGGCACCGACATTGACAAGCTGATGCCGCCTGTTTCCCGCTTTGGCGGTGGTGGCCGTGCCCAGAAAAAACAGGGCGTGATCGATAAATTGAAGGGGTTCTTTGATAAGTTCTTTGGGATTGGTGGAAACTGGGTTGCGACAGAAGAAAAGAGCGAATGAAATTGATATTGTGGAGAAAATCTGCTATAATAGCCATAGAGATTTTGTTTGGCTGCGTGATACTATCCTGATACTAAAAAATCAGCGAACATCATAGACCACAGCGACCACATGAAAAAGCAACTCACAAAAAACAAGATTGCTAAACAAATATGTTTAGTAAGGAATTGAACTTACCGAGCTCGAATAATGGAATTGAGCCTAAAAACAACGTAGGAACAAAAAACAGAACA
>CAYNXA010000218.1:0-3889 GCA_964401015.1 uncultured Oscillospiraceae bacterium | reverse complement strand
GGTTTATCGGGCGATGTGCTCTTTGGGTTTTGGATTTGCTTTCCTTTTCCGAGGGCTTATGGGAGCAAGCCGTTCCGTTTCCGAACACGTATGAGTCGGTAACCGAAGCCTTCCTTCGTATCGGTTTCGGGCTGGGTGAGCTTCTGTTGCTCGGCATAGCTTTTTTCGCTTTGGCAATCCTTCCGATTTTCGTTATACGAATCAAAAAAACGCCGACGGTTCCGTTCGGAAAAATTCTCCGCGAAGCACGTAAAACGTTGCATGGCGCATACCGTGAGCTGTTCTTTTTAATCGTTTCGTTTTTGCCGTTGTTTTTTCTCTCGTACGGGAGCTTCGCGCTTTTGGCGATCGCATACGTTCTGCCCTACTTTCTCTTTACGCTTTGCCGTTTTGCGGCTTATCTCGAATGTGTGCGTTTTACCCTGCCCTGCCGCAATATTCCGCTTTATGCGCCACTTGAACCAGCCGATTTTTCGATCGATGTTCAACCCGAATTTTGATTTTCGCAATTCAAGAAAGGATATATATTTATCATGGCTGAAAAGTTTTTCTTAACCACCGCGATTCCGTACACCTCACGGAAACCGCATATCGGTAACACGTATGAAATCATCATGACCGATACTTTGGCGCGTTTTAAGCGCCTTTGCGGGTATGATGTGTTCTTCCTCACCGGCACCGACGAGCATGGTCTCAAAATTGAAAACGCCGCCGCAGAAGAAGGCATCACGCCGAAAGAATACGTCGATCGTATCACCGGCGAATTGCAGGGAATTTGGAAACTTATGAACATAAGTTACGACAAATTCATCCGCACGACCGACGAATACCATGTAAAAGCCGTTCAGCATATTTTCCGCAAGCTGTATGAGCAAGGCGACATTTACAAAGGCGAATACGAGGGTTGGTATTGTACGCCTTGCGAATCGTTCTGGACCGAAACGCAAGCCGAAGGCGGAAAATGTCCCGACTGCGGTCGTCCCGTGCAAAAATCCAAAGAAGAAGCCTACTTTTTGAAGCTTTCGAAGTATCAAAAGCCGCTGGAAGAATACATAGACTCTCACCCCGATTTTATCGTACCCGAAGCGCGCAAAAAAGAAATGGTGAACAATTTCATCAAACCCGGTGTTCAAGATCTGTGCGTATCGCGTTCGACATTCAAATGGGGCATTCCCGTCGACTTTGACGACGGTCACGTTATCTACGTTTGGATTGATGCGCTGACCAATTACATTACCGCTCTCGATTACGACACCGACGCGCAAGGGGAAAACTTCCGCAAATATTGGCCCGCCGATGTACAGATCATCGGCAAAGACATTTTGCGTTTCCATACGATCTACTGGCCTGTCATCTTGATGGCGCTCGGGCTCCCCATGCCGAAGAAAATATTCGGTCATCCGTGGTTGCTGGTCGGCATGGACAAGATCAGCAAATCGCGCGGCAATGCGATTTACGCCGACGATTTGGCGCGCCTTTTCGGTGTAGACGCAGTGCGTTACTATGTGCTTGCCGAAATGCCCTATTTGAACGACGGAAGCATTACGTACGAATCGTTCATTGCGCGCTACAATTCCGACCTTGCCAACACGCTCGGCAATTTGGTCAACCGCACCGTGGCGATGATCAACAAATATTTCGACGGCGCAGTTCCATCGGTCGATGAAAAAGCCGAACTTGACGACGAGCTGGCAAACACCATGAACGAGGGTGTCGCAAAAGTGAAGGCCGATATCGAAAGCTATCACATTGCCGACGCAACCGACGACATCATGGCGATTTTGCGCCGTCTTAACAAATATATCGACGAAACGACGCCGTGGGTTCTCGGTAAAGACGAAAGCAAGAAAGCGCGTCTTTCGACGGTTTTGTACAATCTTTACGAAGGTATCCGCATTTGCGCGACTCTCCTCTACCCCTTTATCCCCGAATCGGCGGAAAAAATCGTTTTGCAGATCAACGACCCCGAAAATGTCGTAAGCGGCATTTCCGATTGGCAGTCGATCGAGCACTTCGGTCGCGCCGTACCGCAGGGAGCGAGAGTTAATGCAAAGCCCGAACCGCTTTTTGTCCGCATTGACGAGAAAGAAAAAATGGCAGAGATCAACGCGGAAAAGGCGGCAAAAGAAAAAGAACAAAAGAAAACCGCCAAAGAAGCCGAAAAAGCGGCAAAGAAAGCCGAAGCGGACGAGAAGATTCCCGACGAGATCGCCATCGACGATTTTGCCAAAGTGAAACTCGTTTGCGCCAAAATCCTGTCGGCGGAACCGGTCGAAAAATCGGACAAGCTTTTGAAAATTCGTGTGTTTGACGGCACGGGTGAGCGGCAGATCGTTTCGGGCATTGCCAAAAGCTATACACCCGAAGAACTTGTCGGCAAAAAAGTCATCGTCGTGGCAAACCTGAAGCCCGCAAAGTTGCGCGGCGTTGAGAGTTGCGGTATGTTGCTTGCGGCTGGCTATACCCTCCCCGACGGCAAGGAAACAATACGTGTCACCTTCTTGGACGATTCGATTCCCGAAGGTTCGACGGTGCGCTGACCATGCGGATCTTCGATTCACACGCTCATTACAACGACGCGGCGTTCGATACGGACGCCGCCGAGCTTTTGCGAAAGTTGCACGATAACGAACACATCGAAAAAATCCTCGACGTCGGGTCGAACATCGAATCGAGTCGCAAGGCGGCAAATTTCGCAAAAGAATTCGATTTTGTATATTATGCGGCGGGAATCCACCCCGAATATGCCGCAAAGGCATGGAACGACGAAATTGTTTTGCCCGCACTGAAGGCACTTTGTCGGGACGAAAAATGCATTGCGGTCGGTGAGATCGGATTGGACTATTACTACGGAAAAGACGACATCGACGCGCAAAAGGCGCTGTTCGAAACGCAGTTATGCCTTGCGCGTGAGCTTTCGCTGCCCGTCATCGTACACGATCGCGAAGCGCACGCCGATTCGTTCGATACGGTTTGTCGCTATCCCGACGTGTGCGGCGTTTTTCATTGCTATTCGGGTTCGTTTGAGATTGCAAAAGAGCTTCTCGTTCGCGGTTGGTATTTGTCGTTCAACGGCATTGTGACCTTTAAGAACGCACGCAAGATGGTCGAGGTTTTGGAGCGATTGCGCGATTTCGAGGACAGAAAGTATCTGACCCGCATATTGGTCGAAACCGATTGTCCGTATCTTTCCCCCGAACCGCATCGCGGCACGCGGAACCATTCGGGCAACATCGCTTTCACGGCGAAGCGTTGTGCCGAAATTTTACGCATGAGTACCGACGAATTTTGTGAGCTTACGTATCAAAACGCATGCCGACTTTTTCATTTGAAGGACGGTCAAACGGTATGAAAAAAGTTATGCTTATTACCGGCGGTTCGCGCGGAATCGGTGCGGCAATTGCAAAAAAAGCCGCGTGCGAGGGGTATACGGTTCTTTTGAATTACAAAAGCGTCGATGACAAAGCGCGCGCCGTATGCGATGAAATTTCCTCTTTCGGCGGCGTGTGCCGTTTATGCAAAGCCGACGTTTCGTCATCCGAAGCCGTCGAGGGTCTAAAGAACATCGTGGATTCGTACGGCGGCGTTGACGTTTTGGTCAACAATGCCGGCGTTTCGTCCTTTTCGTTATTGATGGATCTTTCCGAGGACGAATGGGATCGCACTTTCGACACCAACGTAAAAGGCGCGTTTCTCGTATCCAAGTTGTGCTTGCCGCATATGGTGCGCAAAAAGAGCGGCTGTATACTCAACATTTCGTCGATTTGGGGTCTGGTCGGTTCTTCGTGCGAGGTACACTATTCGGCGTCCAAAGCGGCGCTCATCGGCATGACAAAGGCTCTTGCCAAAGAAATGGGACCGTCGGGGATTCGCGTAAACTGCATAGCAC
>CAYNXA010000217.1:0-3899 GCA_964401015.1 uncultured Oscillospiraceae bacterium | reverse complement strand
ATACTGAACGGTCCGAATCTCAATATGTTGGGGATTCGCGAGCCGAATCTTTACGGAAAAGAACCCTATTACGATCTATGTGCGAAAATTCGCAAATTCGCCGACGAGCACGGTGTTTCGGTCGAATTTTCTCAATCCAATCACGAGGGCGTTTTGGTCGACGAAATTCAACGTGCTTATTTCGAGCATTTTGACGGAATCGTCATCAATCCGGGCGCTTATACGCACACGAGCATTGCACTTCTTGACGCGCTGAAAGCGGTTCGTTTGCCGACCGTCGAAGTTCATATTTCGAAAGTCGACGAGCGTGAGGATTTTCGGCAGATAAGCTATCTGCGTGCCGCCTGTATAGACAGCATTATCGGGAAAGGCACCGACGGCTATTTGCTCGCCATAGAAAAACTACTGCAATACCGAAAAACGGAGGAAAGCACATGCGAGTAACCATACATCCCTCCAAGGCGATCGGCACGGTTGCCGCTCCCCCATCTAAGAGCATGGCGCACCGTCTTTTGATTGCGGGTGCTCTTGCCGATGGCAAAAGTACCATACGCGGTATTCATCTTTCACAAGACATTTCCGCAACACTTCGCTGTTTGAAAGCGCTGGGTGCCGAATACGAACTCAACGGCGACACCGTCACAATCGGCGGCTGTAAACCGAATTTGCTTCGAAAAGGCACCGTTTTGGATTGCGGCGAAAGCGGAAGCACACTTCGGTTTCTGCTTCCCCTATGCCTGCTGTCCGGCAAAGAAGCCGTTTTGACAGGTACTCCTTACCTCTTGGATCGCCCGATGGACATCTACGAAAAACTGTGTCTGCAAAACGGCATGGTTTACCATAAAGAATCCGACGGCATTCACGTAAAAGGGTTGTTGAAATCCGGTGACTTTCGTATTCCCGGCAACGTCAGCAGTCAGTTTATCAGCGGACTTTTGTTTGCACTTCCTCTGCTCGGACGGTCCGGCACCATTACCGTTTTGCCGCCGATCGAAAGCGTGCCGTATATCGATCTGACTTTGCAAGCGCTCAATCAATTCGGCGTCGAAGCCCGTTGGCAAGACGAACGAACGCTGTATGTTCCCGCCGGCGGCTATACGCCGTGTGACACGACAGTCGATGGGGACTACTCCAACGCGGCGTTTTTCGAAGCATTGAATGTATTGGGAGGCAAGGTCGCGATAACCGGTCTTTCGCAAGACAGTCGTCAAGGCGACCGCGTTTATCAAAAAATGTTTCCGCTTATAAAGGCGGGAACTGCCTCTCTTCATCTCGGCGATTGCATTGATCTGGCACCGATCTGCTTCGCGACGGCTGCCGCTTGTCACGGCGGAATATTTAACGGAACGCGCCGACTCGCTATAAAAGAAAGCAACCGTGCCGAAGCGATGGCGCAAGAGCTTCGCAAATTCGGTGTCAACGTTTCGGTCGAGGACAATCACGTCGTCATTTTTCCCGCCGCTTTTCATGCACCGAACGAAATTTTGTCGGGACACAACGATCACCGCGTCGTCATGGCACTCGCCGTTCTTTTGACACTATGCGGCGGTACGATCGAAGGAGCCGAAGCGGTAAGTAAGAGTTTTCCAGACTTTTTCGAAAAGTTGGGATCTCTCGGAATCGAGGTGCAATATGAAAACACTTGACAAAGACACGAACATTCTTATCGTCGGATTGGGTGTAATGGGTGCCGCCTATGCGCGCCTATTGTCGGCGAAAGGCTATACCGTTTTCGGTATAACGAAAGAGCAAGCCGATTTGGACTATGCCCTGAAAAAAGGCTATATACGGTGCGGCGATACCGAGCCGACCGACGAATTGTTGGGGCAAGCAGAACTTGTGATCTGTGCTTTGCATCCGCACACTTTACTCTCGTTTTTGGAACGCAACCAATATAGGCTTGCCCGCGGCGCCTTGATCACCGACGTCACCGGTGTTAAAGGGGGTATCGTCGGGCAAATTCAAGAAATGCTTCGTTCGGATCTGGAATTTGTTGCCGTCCATCCGATGGCGGGACGTGAGGGCAGCGGTATCGAAATGAGCGAAGGTGTTTCGTTTGCGGGCGCCAACTACATTCTCGTGCCGACCTATTGCAATACGCCCGAAGGTCTTTCGGTTGCCCGCGAATTGGGCGAAATACTCGGTTTTTCACAAATTGCCGAATTGGACGTAAACACGCACGACGAGATGATCGCCTATCTTTCTCAATTGACCCATTGTATCGCCGTCGCTTTGATGACTTGTCGCGATTGCGAGCATATGACCGCCTATACCGGTGACTCGTTCCGCGATCTCACGCGAATCGCACGTATCAACGACGAAATGTGGAGCGAGCTGTTTTTACTGAACAAAGAAAAGCTACTCAAGCAAATGGATCTGTTTATCGGTGAAATGTCGCGTATGCGTGAGCTTTTGGCAAGCGGCGACCGTGAGGGATTGCGCGATATGATGCGCCGTTCGACGGCACGACGCGCTTTATTCGATAAGCCGGTCGACAAGAACGAATTCAAGGAAAATCCCATAAACGAAACCGAAGGAGGAAATCAACCATGAATATGAAATTTATCGGAAAATTACCGATTCCGCAAGACGTAAAAGCCATGTATCCCCTGTCCGACAAAGCCGCCGCTTTGAAGGCACAAAACGACAAAGAAATCCGAAAAGTATTTACCGGTGAGAGCAATAAGCTCCTTCTTGTCATCGGTCCGTGTTCCGCTGACCGAGAGGACGCGGTTCTCGATTATATTTCGCGTTTGCGCACCGTACAAGATAAAGTGGCGGATAAATTGGTTATCGTACCGAGAATTTATACCAACAAACCGCGTACCACCGGTGACGGATACAAAGGAATGCTTCATCAGCCCGATCCCAACGAGAAGCCCGATATGTTGAAAGGAATCGTTGCCATTCGTCAAATTCATATGCGCGCCATCAGCGAAACCGGATTTTCGTGCGCCGACGAAATGCTTTATCCCGAAAATCATCGCTATCTCAGCGACCTTTTGTCTTATGTTGCCGTCGGCGCCCGTTCGACCGAAAATCAACAACACCGTTTGACGGCAAGCGGACTGGACGTTCCGGTCGGCATGAAAAATCCGACCGGCGGCGATATTTCGGTTATGATGAATTCGATCATTGCCGGTCAACACTCGCATACGTTCATTTATCGCGGATGGGAAGTCGAAAGCACGGGCAATCCCCTCACCCACGCCATTTTGCGCGGCTCCGTCGACAAATACGGTCGTTCGCATCCGAATTATCATTACGAAGATCTGGCGGGACTTGTCGAAGAATATGCGAAGCGCGACCTTGCCAATCCCGCTGTCATTGTCGACACCAATCACGCCAATTCTGGTAAAAAATACGATCAACAGCCGCGCATTGTCAAAGACGTTATGTACAGTTGTCGTCACAATAACGATATTCGCAAGATCGTCAAAGGCTTTATGATCGAAAGTTATTTGGAGGACGGAAGTCAACCGGTCGGCGAATGTGTATACGGAAAATCCATCACCGACCCTTGTCTCGGTTGGAAAAAAACCGAAAAGCTGATCTACGACTTGGCAGATTTGGTTTAAGCGGCTTTTCGAGTTAACAAAATATAACTTGACACCTATGAGAAAACGGCTCGTCTGTAACGACGAGCCGCTTTTTGACGTTTTGCCGTTCCGACGGAAGAGTAAAATGCAAGGCTTTGCCTTGCGTGAAGCTATGCCTGAGGCATAGTGAAATATCCGCCGGCGCGGATGTGAAATTATGGCTTCGGCATAGTGAAGTATCCGCTGGCGCGGATGTGAAGTTGTGCTTACTGCAAGTGAAGTGTCCGCCGGCGCGGGCGTGATGCTAAGTGCGCCGCACACTTTCTCGGAAACTTCACTGTCCGCAGGACAACTTCACTT
>CAYNXA010000216.1:0-3921 GCA_964401015.1 uncultured Oscillospiraceae bacterium | reverse complement strand
TATCGAACTGTGCGGAACAATCGATCAAATATTTATTATCGCCGAGCGGCTTATATTCTTCGATCACTTCGTCGTGTTCGTCCCAAATTTCGCCGACAAGCCCCTCCAAAACGTCCTCCAAGGTTACCAAACCCGCCGTTCCGCCGAATTCGTCGACGGCGATCGCCATATGTACTTTGGCTTTTTGAAAAGTGCCGAGCAATCGCGACGTTTTCATCTTTTCGGGAACAAAAACGGCATTATGCAAAAACGATTCCAAATCGGTGCGTTTTTCGTAAAGCATGGTGTTGAAATCTTTTTCGTGCAAAATTCCGACGATATGGTCAAGTGTATCGCTGTAAACGGGCAACCGCGAAAAATGCTGTGTGCGGAACAATTCCTCGATCTCTTCGATCGGCGTATCCGTAGCGATCGCCACCATATCCACACGCGGTGTCAAAATATTTTCGACGTTTACGTCGTTGAATTCGATTGCCGAGCGAATCAATTCGCTTTCGTTTTTGTCCAAACTGCCACCTTCTTCGGCTTCGTCGATGATGGTGATCAATTCTTCTTCGGTGATACTGTTGTCGGTTTCTACCTTAAATAGGCGGCGAATAAACCGTTTCCACAATGCAAAAAGCGCATTGATGGGGGTAAACAGCGTGTGCAACACGCGCAAGATACCCGCAAAGCGCATAGCGGTCTTTTCGGGATTTTCTTTGGCAAGCGCTTTCGGGGTGATCTCGCCGAAAATCAAAATCAAAACCGTCATGATCACCGTCGAAAGCACCGGTCCCTCGCTCTCGCCGAGCCATTTCGTAAACAATACCGTTGCCAAAGACGAGGCGGCGATATTGACGATGTTATTGCCGACAAGCAAGGTCGAGAGCAACGAATCGAAATGTTCCGACAAAGAGAGCGCCGACTTGGCACGCTTGTCACCGTTTTGCGAAAGTGTTTTAAGTTTGGTTCGGCTCAGCGACGAAAACGACATTTCCGAGCCGGAAAAAAAGGCAGATAAAGTGATCAATACGATCAGCCATAAAAAACTTGGGCCCATGATAGAAAATACATACTCCTTGTTAGGTTATGAGTGGGTGGTGGGTAATTGGTGAAAAACGAAAAAACGGCGGACGGCAAACATTTCGTCATCGTTACGGTCGTATCTTATGTCCGACATTTCTTTGCAACCGTATTCGATCGGCGATTTTCCGTTCTTTCTTACTTCTTTTCTTTCTCTTTCCTTTTTAACTTTTTTATTCGCCGTTTCCGTAGGTGCGAAAAGCGCGCAGACGTTGCGGATGACGAAGTTTCCGCAAGGCTTTTGCTTCGATTTGACGGATCCGCTCGCGGGTGATGTTGAAGCGTTCGCCGACTTCTTCCAAGGTCAAGACCCGTCCGTCCTCCAGCCCGAAGCGCAGTTTGATAACGCTTGCTTCCCGCGGGGTAAGACTGTCCAACACTTCGAGAATTTTTTCGTGCAAAATGGTTTGCGATACGATCTTTTCGGGATCTTCGGCATTTTCATCGGCAATAAAATCACCGATCACGCTGTCATCTTCTTTGCCGACACGTTCTTCCAAACTGATCGGCTCTTGCGCATATTTTTGCAATTCGCGTATTTTTTCGGTCGTCGTCCCCATTTCTTCGGCGATATCCTCATCGGTCGGTTCGCGTCCGAGTGTTTGGGTCAATTGTCGGCTGATCTTGCGCATACGGTTGACCTTTTCGACGATATGTACGGGCAGAGGAATGGTGCGACTGTGCAACGAAATGGAACGGGTGATCGATTGGCGGATCCACCACGTCGCATAAGTCGAAAACTTATAGCCCTTTGTGTAATCGAATTTTTCGACCGCTTTCATCAAACCGATGTTGCCCTCTTGAATCAAATCCAAGAACGGAACTCCACGCCCCGTATATTTTTTGGCAACGCTGACGACCAGCCGCAAATTGCTTTCGATCAGTTCGCTTTTTGCCGTTTCGTCCCCTTGTGCCATACGCTGTGCCAGCGCCAACTCGGCTTCGGTATCGAGAAGTTTGATTTTTCCGATATCTTTCAAATAGACGCGCACCGAATCGCCGCCGAGCAAAAGATCGCCGCTTTCGCTTTCTTCTTCGGAAAGGCTATCGCTTTGCGCATCGGGTTCGATGCCGATAAGACTGTCGGAGTCCTCGTCGGAATAATCGAGAATTTCCACACCGCGCCCCTCGATCAAATCGTAAAGTTCTTCGATTTGGTCGATGGAAAGATGCCGTTCTTCCACGCTGTCCAAAATATCGGTGCTGAGAAGCACGCTCCCCTCACCCATTCCCGCCGTCAGTTTCTCGGCAAGAAGCAGTAGGGAATTTTGGGGCAATTCTTCTTTTTTTCGGGTTGTTTTACTCATATTCTTTATCTCCTTTTTCCCCGAAACGGTCGCTCGGAAAGCGTTTTTTTGCTTCGGGGATTGCTTTTCACGTTATTGCCGAATCTCGGCACAAGATCGGGAATGCGGGATAAAAATCTATGTTCAAAAAAATCGATCGGTAAAAACAAAGGCAAGCGAAAAAAATTGCCGATTAAAATCATTTTGCAAAAGAAAGTCGGCTTTCGAAACAACGTTCGAGGTCTGTTACGATTATGAAAGCATTTCTTTTACGATAAACGCCGCGCGGTCGGCGGCGATCTGCTCGAAACTTTCGAACGAATCATCGGCTTGTTCGTCGGCAAAGTCCGATATGGCGCGAATCACGAGAAACGGAACTTTGTTGACCTTGGCAACGTGCGCGATCGCCGCGCCCTCCATTTCGGTGCAAAGAGCACCGTGCTCACGATGGAGCGATGCCGCTTTTTCGGACGAGTCGACAAAGCAATCGCCCGAAACGATCGTGCCGACGTGGGACGTAAAAGGTTTCTTTCCGAGTGCGAGCAACTTTTCATTGCAAGTGACGCAAGCGCCGACCGCCTTTTCGATCAGAGCGTCATCGGCGGTGATATAGTGCCCGTGCGGCGGGTATTTGTCCAATATTTCGAGGGGGTAAAAATCGTGATAGGTCAAGCGTTCGGATATCACGATATCCATTTTGGCAATATTCGGCGCAACTCCGCCGGCAACGCCCGAATTGATGATACAATCGACGTCGAACCGATCGATCAAGCGCTGAGCGGCAATTGCCGCGTTTACTTTACCGATACCGCTTTCGCAGATCACGATCTCATACTCGCCGTATCTGCCGACGAAATAACCGTCGATGGCTTGCGGCTTTGCCGAAAAGGTTTCGCAAAACGCCGTAATTTCGCTGTTCATCGCGCCGATAAGTCCGATTTTTTTCATAATACGATCTCCTTATGATTCAAAAAGCACCGTTTCGTTCAAACGTTTTTGCGCGTCGCTCGCCCTACACGGCGAAGCCGTCCGCCGATCAGTCGAGATAATCTTTCAAGCGTTTGGAACGGCTGGGGTGACGAAGCTTGCGCAACGCTTTTGCTTCGATCTGACGAATACGTTCACGCGTGATGTTGAATTCTTTTCCGACTTCTTCGAGAGTGCGGGTTCTGCCGTCCTCCAAACCGAAGCGGAGTTTCAGTACTTCTTCTTCACGCGGGCTTAAGGTATGCAACACTTCGTTCAATTGCTCACGAAGCAAGGTATACGAAGCGGCTTCGGCAGGCGCAGGCGCGTCGTCATCGGGAATAAAATCGCCGAGATGACTGTCTTCTTCTTCGCCGATCGGCGTTTCAAGGCTGACCGGTTCTTGCGCCAACTTCATGATCTCGCGCACTTTGTCGGGTTGCATATTCATCGCCTTGGCGATTTCTTCGGTCGAAGCTTCGTGACCGAGTTCCTGTAAAAGTTGACGCGACACGCGCAACACTTTGTTGATGGTTTCGACCATATGTACGGGAATACGAATTGTGCGTGCCTGATCGGCAATCGCGCGGGTGATGGCTTGACG
>CAYNXA010000215.1:0-3922 GCA_964401015.1 uncultured Oscillospiraceae bacterium | reverse complement strand
TAAATTTCGTGCGGGTGCCGCAGGGGCGGCAATGCTCACCGCAGGTGCGCCGTGTGAATCCAACGGAACGACACATAGGTCGTTCCCTACAAAGAACAAGAACGGATTTACGTATTTCGTTTGCATTTTATGTTGGCGCGAATTTTTACGAACGGGCGGATACTATCCGCCCCTACAAAGTAAGGGTTTTCGTTGGCGTAAATTTCAAGAATCCCTCCACCACGCTTCGCGTGGTCCCCCAAAGCAACTTTGTTGCTTATCCTTTAGGCAAGGGAGCACCTTGCGGTGAAGCATTGCCGCCCTTCGGGCGCACGCGAGATTTGCACCGCCGCAGGCCCCGCGGAACGACACATGGGTCGTTCCCTACAAAGGAGCGAAGCGGCATCAAGATATGTTTTGGTTCACGCCGCCGTAAATTCCGCTCCCGCTGAAATCATCTTACCATCTATTCTCTATTCTCTATTACCCACCGTCCACCATCTTCCCCACTCTTCCATATCCGTTTCCCATCCGATTCTTTGCGAGGTGACCGTTCGACATGGCTTCTTCATCCTCTTCTTCGTTTTTGGCATTGCTCTTTCGCATGAAATACATCAACCGTTGGGGGCTCATGAAAAATTCGCGCAGTGAGAATCTGACCGAACATTCCGCCGAGACCGCGCTTATTGCCCATTATTTGGCGGTATGCGGCAATCGTTACGGAAAAAAATCGTATAACCCCGAACGATTGGCACTTTTGGCACTGTATCACGACGCGACCGAGATCATTACCGGCGATCTGCCGACCCCCATCAAATATTACAGTCACGAAATGCGCGAAACCTACCGCGCTGTCGAAGAACATGCGCAAAAAGAGCTGTTGACGCGTTTGCCCGACGAATTGCGGGACGAATATGCTCCGTATATCGGTGAGGACTGCACCCCCGAAGAACAAAAACTCTTAAAGGCGGCGGACAAACTTTCGGCATTGATCAAATGTGTGGAAGAAGAAAAAAACGGCAACGCCGAATTTTCCCGCGCACGGGAAAGTACTCTTGCGGCGATCCATGCTTTGCAATGTGACGAAGCCGAACGGTTTTTACAGGAGGCTTTGCCCGCTTTCTCGCTGACACTCGACGAACTGTGAGCGCAAGAGGAGCCGTGGCGCGGTTTGGTTTATGCCGCCGTAAATTTCGTGCGCGCGCCATAGGCGTGGCAATACTCACCGTTAGGCCCCTTGCCTAAAGGGGCCTAACGCGAAGCGGGTGGGGATTCTTGAAAATGCAGAATGCAAAATTGGGATGTAATTTCACCGTTTGCGTTGAATTTTGCATTAACACGAACCCCAACGCTCCGCAACCTGTAGGGGAGGGGTTCTACCCCTCCCGCACGTGAAAATTCACGCAAACATAAATTTCGTACGCGCCCCGCAGGGGTGGGAACGCTCACCGTAGGTGCGCCGCCGCAGACCCCTCGGAACGACACATAGATCGTTCCCTACAAGTGAGCGAAGCGGCACCGCCCCGCATTTTCCATTTTCCATTTTCTTTGTATACCGCAAAAATTCTATAAATAATAAAAAGAAAGAGGTACAAACTCATGGCACTCAAAATCGGCGTTATGGCGGAATCGTTCCGCTGCGAAACTTTCCGTGAATCGGTCGAAACGGCAGCCAAACTCGGCGCAACGGGTATGCAGGTGTATATCACCGACACAAGCCCGCTTCTCAAGATCGACGATATGACCGACGCAAAAATCAAAGAAGTTCTCGATATTATGCAATCGAACGGACTTACTTTCTCGGCGGTTTGCGGCGATATGGATTACGGTTTTAACGAAAAGGAAAAAAATCCGCATTACGTTACCCGCTCCAAAAAAATTCTCGATATTGCCAAAAAACTCGGCTGTTCGGTGGTAACGACCCATATTCATCAAGTTCCCGTCGAAGAAACCGCCGAAAAACAGATCATGCGTGATGCTTGCAATGAGCTTGCTTCGTATGCCGACAGCATCGGTTCGTGTTTTGCTCTCGAAACCGGTCCCGAACCGGGTGAACGGCTGGCGGGCTTTTTGCGTTCGCTTGACGCAAAAGGTGTGCGTGTCAACTTCGACCCCGCCAATTTGGTTATGTGTGCCGGTGACGATCCGGTGGTTGCGGTCGAACATTTGCAAGATTACATTGTTCATACCCATGCGAAAGACGGTCGCAAACTCGGTCCCGACAGCTTCATCGAATTGCCCCTCGGTACGGGTGACGTGGATTTCGATGCCTATCTCAAAAAGCTCGTGTCGATCGGTTACGACGGTTATTTGACCATCGAACGCGAAGTCGGCGACAAACCCTACGAAGATATCAAACTCGCATTCGATTTTCTGACCGAAAAGAAAAAGGCTTTGGGAGTATAACGCGCCATGACCTATTCCTGCGTTTTGTTCGATCTGGACGGAACGATTCTCGATACCGTTTCGGATTGTCGCGCGGCGATCAATCGAGCCCTTTCCGATTTTTCCTTTCCGATACATACCGACAATGAGGTGCGTTCGTATTTGAACAACGGTGCCCGTATGCTGATTCGCCGCGCTTTGCCCGAAAAGGTGCGAGAGGACGAAACGGTCGTTACTGCCGTTTTGGAGCGGTATTTGGGATATTACAGCGAAGAGTGTTTGCGTTCGTCTCGCCCGTATGACGGAATCGTCGAATTGCTTACTCTTTTGAAGCAAAACGGTGTCGCACTCGGTGTCGTGACCAACAAACCCGATGAGCAAACGCGCCTTATGATTCCGCATTATTTCGGAAATTTGTTCGATTTTTATGAGGGAAATTCCGAAAATGCCCCGACAAAACCCGATAAGCGCCGCGTATTTTCGGCGCTTTCGGCACTGCATAAAACGCCCGACGAAGCTTTGTTTGTCGGCGACTCGTACGTCGATGTACAAACCGCCCGAAATGCGGGACTTCCGTCGATCGGCGTGGCATGGGGCTTTGCGGGAAAAGCGGGTTTTGCCGAAGCGGTGCCCGATCGTTCGGTCGACCGACCGTCGGAAATTGCCGACATGGTTTTCGGAAAAGTCCCGATCGTCGTTCGATAAAACGGTTCGACACGTAAGTACGGACATTTTCCCCACATTTTCCTCAAAAAAGAAAGGCGCGACCCATGATCGGCGAAAAACGTATTAAAGAAATATTCCGCAATTGTCCCGAATTGGAAACCGAACGGCTGATCTTGCGAAAGATCGTGCCGACCGATGCCGAGGATATGTATGAATATTCCCGCTCGGAAGAGGTAACACGGTATCTGACGTGGTCGCCGCATACGTCACTTGTCCAAACCGAACGATATATTCGATTGCTCGGCAAAAAATACGACGCGGGCGCTTTTTGGGATTTCGGATTGCAAGACAAAGAAAGCGGAAAATTTATCGGCACGTGCGGCTTTACGTCGTTGAACGGCGAAGAAGATATCGCCGAGATCGGCTATGTTTTGGCACCCGCGTTTTGGGGAAAAGGACTTGCCGTCGAAGCGTGTCGCGCCGTCGTGAAATTCGGGTTTGCCGTGTTCGACCCCGCCGCCTTTTGTGCTCGTTGTATCGAGGGCAATGCCGCGTCGGAACGCGTTATGCAAAAGCTCGGTATGCACTATAAAACCACCTATAAAAATTCGTTTTATATCAAAAACGCCTATCGTACCGTGATCGAATATGCGATGACCAAAAAAGAGTTTTTTGACGCATATCGGCAGTGACTTCCGCGCGCCCTCTCCATAAGGCCCCCTTGCCTAAAGGGGGCTGTCAGCGTAGCTGACCGGGGGACTCTCAAATCCGCGCCTCGGCAGCCCCGCAGGGGCGGGAACGCCCACCGCAGGTGCGCCCCTACAAGGCGAGGGGTTGCGTTGCATATAATTCAAATGTAAGACGTAAATCCATTCCTGTTCTTTGTAGGGGA
>CAYNXA010000214.1:0-3935 GCA_964401015.1 uncultured Oscillospiraceae bacterium | reverse complement strand
CAGCCACATTGTTTACTGCCGGGCGTTCGTATATTGTGCAGACCTCCGAAGCCGCAGTGTATACATCATCCACAGAGCAAAGCAAAGTCCACAGGCCACTGTAATATGTCTTTAGCTCATGCAGGCAGAAATCTACCTGTGTTTCCTCGTCTCCGACGCTTTTCCCTCTGTTGTGGGCAAAATCCCAAAGTTCAAGCTTGCGGCTGTAGTATGTCCACTGGCATAGGCCATAACCAACCTCGTCATGCACAAAGTCTATCGTGCCATTATCTGCGGCGGCGGTGTAGTCCGCATCTGAAAGGCTTGTCATGTCGCGCTGGGCTATATTTGACTGCATACCACTCTCGGCATACATATTCCCCATAACTCCGCAAGCTCCGGCAGCGGTCATTCCTGCCGCGCGAAGTCGGGCGTAAATCGTCAACTCGCTCATTCGTTGTTCTCCTTAAATGGGTATAAAAATAGACCGACGAGGTTATCTCTCGTCAGCCTATAAATGCCGCCGTTTATGCGGCGAGTGTAAAGTAGCGGCCTATCAGCTCATGAGGCAAGTACGCCAAAGTGATTTTGCCTCCGGCAGCTTCCCCGATTCTTTCGCAAAGGTAGATGTGCGTGTCTTCGGGGTCATAGTAATACAGCCCATATTCATACTCCATACTGCGCGCCGCAGTGATGGGATCGTCTATTGTGCCGGCGTGTTCAAGGTCAATCGGTGTCCAGACAGTGATAGCCACTTCGGGCGACCATGATCCAATGGTGGTATGCGGCACAACGGTTTTATAGAGCTGTTCACCTACGCGATATCGGTTAGCTCCGGCATCTATCATCTCCTGCGTTATCTCAATGCCGACACGCCATTCGGGATATGCGGATACGTTTTGAGCCGCCTGCTGGTCTGTGAGTAATGCGCCCTGCTTCGTGAAAACCTCACGTTGTTTTCTGCCCGGTGTGAGCCAGTCACGCTTCACTTTCATCAGGATACACCCCCAACTCATTCAGTACAGTTTCCATCTGCACCTTTTCGGACAACGGAGCTTCGCCGCGGTATTCCTCACCGACTATATCTGCGTATTCAGTTTCGGTTATCCACCGGCCGACTGCATTATATACACGCTCTTTGCTCCAAAGCCCACGTACATAGAAGTCTTTGACGGATTCAAATTTCGGGCTCATTACAGATCTACCTCCATCATCATTGCGATATACTCAACATCAGCTCTTGTCTGTGCCTGTTCAGCACGGAGCGCAGATTCAGCATTGCTCTGCTCCTCAACAAGCTTCGCCTGACCGATGAGCATATCATAGTTGGCTTCAACGTCATTTTCCAAACCGGGGTATGACGGCATTTCAAGATGGTATTCGTCCCATTCATAGCCCGTCTCCTCGTAGGCTTCTGCATTCTCATAGAAGCGCACAAGGCTTTTACCCGGCTTTTTGGGGATTGCCTCCAAGGTAAACGCTGTAACCGGCACTGTTTCGCCTCTTACTCTCATTACTTATCACCTTCTTCAACATTTTCTCACCGATTGGGGTGTAATACTTTTTCTTTGCCGTGAAGCAATTAACATTTTTCAAAAGCCCCGCTCTTGATACGAGTGCAGATGCCATTGTCGGAGGAATACGCCAGCCCTTATCAAGGCGTTTCATTGCGCGTCTGCACTGTCGGATAAAGCGGAGAAATGTCCGTTTCCGTATAGTGCGATATGTGCGGTATTGCTTTACACCCACAAAGTCAAGCGGGCGGGATTTGAGCGGAAACACCTGCCAGTTACCCTTTAGGTCGAGTGCAAGCTTCTCGTTCAAAAACGCCTCTATGAGCTTGCGGATTTTGTGCAGCTTTTTCTTATTGCGTCCCATGATGACCATATCGTCCATGTAGCGCACATAATACTCTGCGCCGTCAAGAGAGCAGATGTATCTATCCAGTGATTCAAGATAGAAGTTTGCCAACCACTGGCAGATATAAAAGCCTATCGGCAGTCCATCGCTTGATGTAGCAAGAATATCTGACACAACTTTCAGAAAGCGTTTGTCTTTCACCTTGTGTGCCAGAGCCTTTATCAGACGCTCATGGTTGATAGACGGATAGAATTTGCGAACATCAAGCTTCAGAATATACTTTGTGCCTTTAGTGTCATTCTTGATGGCGCGTTGCACATACTTCTCAGCTCTTGACGCTCCACGCTTGGGGATTGCCGCACAGGTCCAGGCGTACATTCCTTTCATGATGGTGTCTTTGAGAACGAGCACCATCAGTTGATGAATTACCCCATCCGGCCAGTACGGCACAACGCTGATCTCACGTAGTTTGCGGCTTGCGCTGTCATAGCGTTGTCGCGGCTTCGGCGTAGACGGTCTGAAATTTTCGGCAATGAGCAAATCATAGGTTTTGTCTACATACTTGTCCATATTGCGTATAATCTTTTGAACGTCATGCCTGTGCCTCTTGTTTTTGGAGCTGTTGATGATGGCGAGGCGGATCAGTTCCTTGTCGCACATCTTCTCATAGAGGAAACCAACTCTTTTCGGCATTTGAAATGCCCTCCTTGTTCGCCTCAAGCCCTTTCGAGAATTAACCTACTAAGCCCTGTCCTCACGGCAAAATTTTCGCCAAGCGGCGTGGATATGCGTGTGCAATGGAGCAGAGAGCTTGAACAAGCAGCCGCCCGCCATTGTTCGCGTTCGCGTCCGACGAGGCATTGTTCGCATTCCGCGCAAGCAAACCGGCATTAAGGCCATTGTCGTATCTACCGCCAACCTTAAAGACGCGCAGAGAACAAAAACGGGGAACGAAACACACGCAGCCCCAAATTGATTTTATGATAGTAAAGCTCCAATGTCCGAGGTTTGGAGGATTATTACGTATTTCGTAAGACGAAATTTTTGAAAATCGGTCGGCTTACGCCGACATAAATACCGGGGGTTGCGACCCCCAGACCCCCTTAGGGGATAAAAAGGAGCCGCCCGCCATAGGCCGCGCTCGCGTCCGACGAGGCAGCGTACGCAGTCCGCGCAAGCAAACCGGCAAGAAGGCCATTGTCGTAACTACCGCCAACCCTAAAGACGCGCCAGCCTGAACTCGTCCACCAACCATCGGGTATATAGCTTGCATTAGAGCCACCGGAAGCGGTAGGCAAAAAGAGCCACGGTGCATTACCGTCCACTCCATGCGCGGTGGGAAACGCGCCAGAGCCCGAACAACAGGAATAACTAAGTTGTGTATATCCGGCACTCTTATCGTCTCCGAACTGCGAACGGTCAAGGCAGTAATATGCCTGAGTACCACTGAAATTGATGCCATCCACCCACTGCCATGCATTGCCCCAAAGGTCTTCAATGCCTCTGTATACGATTGAAGTCTGTCCATCGGTGCCGGCAGGTCTGCCCGTGTGGTATGCCATGCTGTCACAGCCACCACAGGAAATGACCGCAGAGCCGTTGGTATAGCCCTGGCCAACAACCGCCTGTGAGTTCCAGTCTGCATATTCAACAAGGAACAGCATTGTAACGGCACTCCATGCCGCGATATTCAGCATATCCCAATGCGCACCTTTATTACGCGCGTTTGTTCTCAAAGTGGCTCTTGTAATGCTCACCTGCGGCTTTACCGCCGACCGTGACACGTAGCCGCTACCGCACAGATATTTGCCGTAGTATATGTAGTCCTTGCCCTCAAAGGCAGGGTGTTCGGTGTAGCCGGTCATAGGACCGTTTGCAATGTGCAATTGCCACTCCGAGCCTGTTGCAACGACCTTATACCAAAAACGAGGTATGCGGATAACTGTGTCATATGCAGTACGGGAAAACTCGGCGTCAACTCCCTTTTCGTAGGCTATGGCATCGTTGATAACGTTAAACTCTTTCATTCCCGCCCAGGGCATTATTTCATCAAAGGGACTTGACCCGTCTGTTGCACCTACGCCCGGAACAGGGTC